>DATIVW010000195.1:0-2006 GCA_035465595.1 Rhizomicrobium sp.
CGCTCGATGATGCCGAGCAGCGGCATGATCACCCAGAAGAAGCCGAAGTAGTACAGCGTGGCGACGCGCGCGACCCACACCAGCGGGAGCTGCATGCCCTGCATCATCTCGAGCGACGCGTCCGCGCTCTGCGAGCCGCAATAGCCCAGGATCAGGCAGTCGATCACGAACAGCCAGAAGAACTGCTTCATCATCGGGCGGAAGCGCGTGGAGCGCACCTTCGACGTGTCGAGCCACGGCACGAACACCAGCGTCAGCAGCGAGCCGGCCATCACCAGCACGCCGATGAGCTTCTGCGGCACGGAGCGCAGCATCGCGTAGAACGGCAGGAGATACCATTCGGGCACGATGTCCGGCGGCGTCACGACCGGGTTGGCCGGCGTGTAGTTGTCCGGGTTGCCGAAGAAGTTCGGCGCGTAGAACACGAAGGCGAGATAAACGAGCGCGAACAGCGCAACGTAGAACGAGTCCTTCACCGTGTAATACGGGTGGAAGGCCAGCATGTCCTGCGGGCCCTTCGTGTCGATGCCGAGCGGGTTGTTGTTGCCCGGAACATGCAGCGCCCAGATGTGCAGGCCGACGACGCCCGCGATCACGAACGGCAACAGGTAGTGCAGCGAGAAGAAGCGGTTGAGGGTCGCATCGCCCACCGCGAAGCCGCCCCACAGCCAGGTGGCGATGGCGCTGCCCCAATGCGGGGTGATCTGGTCGAGCGCGGAGAAGAAGTTAGTGATGACGGTGGCGCCCCAGAAAGACATCTGGCCCCACGGCAGCACGTAGCCGAAGAAGGCGGTGGCAACCATCAGCAGATAGAGGATCACGCCCAGGATCCAGATGATCTCGCGCGGCGCCTTGTAGGAGCCGTAGTAGAGGCCGCGGAACATGTGGATGTAGACGGCGATGAAGAAGAAGGTGGCGCCGTTCGCGTGCATGTAGCGGATCAGCCAGCCGTAATTGATGTTGCGCATGATGCCTTCGACGGAATCGAAGGCGAGGCCGGCGTTCGCCACGTAATGCATCGCCAGCACGATGCCGGTGAGGATCTGGATGCCGAGCATGAATGTCAGGATGGCGCCGAAGGCGTACCAGAAGTTCAGGTTCTTCGGCGTCGGATAGGTGATGATGGTGTCGTGCGCGAAGCGCATCAGCGGCAGGCGCGTATCCATCCAGCGCGCAAGTGCGGATTTCGGAACGTAGGTCGAGGGACCGGACATGTATGGGCTCCGTTAGCCGACTTTGATCTTGGTGGGGGACGTGAACGTGTAGACCGGCACCGCGAGATTCTGCGGCGCGGGGCCTTTGCGGATGCGTCCGGCGGTGTCGTATTGCGAGCCGTGGCAGTGGCAGAGCCAGCCGCCGAACTCGCCCTGCGGCGACTGCGGCGTGGACACGGTCGGCGTGCAACCCAGATGGGTGCAGACGCCCACGACGATGAGCCACTGCGGATCCTTCGCGGCGCGATCGGCGTCGGTCGCCTGCGCGCTGTCGGGAAGATTGGCGTTGCGCGCCAGCGGATCGGGCAGCGTGGAAACGTCCACGGCCTTGGCTTCGGCGATCTCCTGCGGCGTGCGGCGGCGCACGAAGAGCGGATGGCCGCGCCAGTTGAAGACGACCTGCT
Organism: Rhizomicrobium sp.; assembly: GCA_035465595.1. Taxonomy (GTDB): domain Bacteria; phylum Pseudomonadota; class Alphaproteobacteria; order Micropepsales; family Micropepsaceae; genus Rhizomicrobium. The sequence continues at coordinate 1,619 of DATIVW010000195.1, forward strand.
GGCCGACCTGGATCGCGGAGATGTCGGCCTCGATCGAGGCCAGCGCCAGGACGGCGGAGCTGGGGTTCATCTGGTCGATGAACGGCCACGCCGCGAGGCCTGCGCCCACGGCGGCAACGCCGCCTGTCGCGATGTAAAGGAAATCACGCCGTGTCGGTTCTGGCGCTGTCGTGTCTGCCACGTTTCACCTACTGAAATTCAGGCGCCCGGGCGGCGGGAAGGTTGGCACGCCGCCCCCGGACTCAACCGAGCGCACCATCGAATGCGGCGGTAAAATAGAGAAGCGATTTTGGAGGGTCTTGCGGCACGATGACGCATAAAATGCCAGTTTCGTCCGAGCCTTGAGCCATTAACGAGCCCCGATGCGCATAGCCCTTTACGAACCCGA
>DATIVW010000196.1:0-8488 GCA_035465595.1 Rhizomicrobium sp.
GTCGCGCTGCTGGCACCGGACGGTAACGACGTTCTGGTGTCCGGCACCAGCCAGTGGTCGTCCTTCGACGACGACAGCGGCACGCCGGCGCGTCCGCTGCAGAGATGGCACATCACGCGCGTGAAAATCCCCTAGAGCAGCCGCTCGTAGAACCCGCCCCAGCTTTTTGTCCTGTCGACGAGGTGGATCTCCAGGATCCAGTTGCGCGCATGGCCCTCGGCATCGGGATCGCGCATGCGTTTGGCATTGCCGCGCGTGATGCGATGTTCTTCACGGCCCGGAATAAGCTGCGCGTGCGGAAACTCGCCCACGATGTGGCCCGCGATGGCGCCGCCGAAAATCCAGCCGGCATCCTCGGCGACTTTTTGCGCATAGGCATAAAGCTGCTCGCCCGTGATGTCCGGCGTCGCCCCGTAATGGGTCTTCACCACGCCGAAGAGCCGCGACAGGTCGGCGACAAGACGCTTCTTCTCCGGATCATCACCGAGCGCGTAGGAGCGGCCGAGATCGGCTTCCCATTGTGCACGGCTATCGGCGAACACCGGGCCCAGATCGAGGAATACCGTGTCGTCGGCTTCGATCATGCGCGACTGCGGATCTTCGGCATAGACGCAGACCGTGTTGATGCCGGCGCGCACCAACCGTTTGTGCCAGTGAACATCGACGGCGAAATCCTTCTTGGCGAGGATATAGATCTCCTCCTCGACTTCTTTTTCGGTCCTGCCAGCGCGAATGAGCCCGGCGCGCTCGATGGCATCGAACATGGCATTGCCGCGCATTTCGGCGGCTTCGAGGCCAGCGCGGATGTCGGAATCGGTCGTGATGGTGCGACGATTCATGGATCGAACCTAGTGGCGCATGGCCGAAACAAGAAGAAAGTTCGGGCGCTGCCGTTCGTCCAGCAGCGAAGGTTGCGCCGCGGCCTGCGCGTCCGTCGGTCCCCATTCCTCGATATGGGTCAAGGTCAGTCCGTGACGGATCAGCATGTTGAGATAGGTCGTCATGCTGCGGTGCTGCTTGACGACGTCTTTGCCCAGCCAGCCGACTTCGCGCGTTCCGTCTTCCAGATAGTGGTTCACCGGCCAGGTGCGCATGCCGTCCTTGTCCTTTTGCCAGCCCGGATAGAACGGCGCGGTCACCATCGGATGCTCGACCGAAAACACCAACCGCCCACCTGGCACAAGAGCACCCGCGATCTCTGCCATCAGCGCATCGAGATTGCGCAGATAGTGGAACGCGAGCGAGGAGTAGACCAGATCGGCCGAGCCGCGGGAGATCGTCAGGTGCTCCAGATCGGCCTCAAGATATTGGATTGTCGCGTCGCTTTCCTCGCGCGCCCGCGCCAGCATCTTCTGCGACACGTCGATGCCGGTGACCGAAAGCGCCGACCGGTCGAACGCCCAGCGGCAAAACCACCCCATGCCGCAGCCGAGATCGAGCACGCGCAGGCCCTCGATCTCCGGCAGCATGGCGCGCAAGGAACCCCATTCCGGTGCGCCTTCCAGGCCGCGCTGCGAGCGCGGCAACTGGCTGTAGCCGGCGAAGAACTGATCGTTGTCGTAGATATTCTGGGTCATGGCGGCCGCGTTGTTAGACCCGCCCGAGCCAAACGAAAACCCCGCCATTTGCATAGCGGGGTTCCGGTAGTCGCGATGTGAGCATGCTTACTCGGCGGCGAGGAGCGAGGCGCCCTTTGAGTTCTCCACGAAGTTGATGGTCTGGAGATACTTGATGCCCTCCTCGGCGATATCGTCGCCCACCATGCGCTCGCTCTCGTTCTTCAGCTCGTCCATGTTGATGTACATGCCGTAGAAGCTCTTGGTGCGATCGGTGATGATGCCCGCGTTCAGCAGCGTCTTCACCAGAACGCGGAAGATGTTCGCCGACTGCTTCATCGCCTCGCGGCGGTCGTCGTCGGTGAAGGCTTCCATGATTGCGGCGCGCGCGTCCTGCCAGTCGATGCCGGCCTTTTCGTAGACGACCTTCATCTGCTCGGCATTGACAAGATTGAACAGCAGCGTCTGGAAGCATTGCGCTGCCCAGTCCTCGACGATGTTGTGTTCTTCGGGCGAAAGCTTGGGGATCGTGCGGTCGGCCCAGATCTTTCCGAACTTGTGGTGGAAGGCTTCATCCGTCATCACGAGCTGGCAGAGCTTCACCAGCAACGGATCGTTGCTCTTCTGGTAGAGCGTCGCAAAGGCGCCCATCGCCAGACCCTCGACCAGCATCTGCATGCCGACGATCTTCTTGTAGACCTCCGGCGCGTTGACCATCTCGGTCAGAAGATTCTTCAGCGTCTCGCCGCAGGGCAGCGGCGTGCCCCAGCGATGCTTGATGTAGGCGGCGAAGGCAGTGACATGACGGGCTTCCTCGCGCGTCTGGTTGGCGGCGTATTCCTGCGCGCCCGGATCCTTCAGGATGTGGCAGAGCGAGGCCGACAGCGCGAGCGCGCCCTGCTCGCCGTGCAAGAGCGCCGAGATCTGCCAGCGCGCGGCTTCGTTCGCGAACTTCACCTTCTGCTCGCGGGTCATCGCTTCGCCGATGCGGGTGTGGAAGACGGCGAAGAATTCTTCGGGAAGGATCGTCTCCTTCGTCATGTCGAAGCGCGCTTCGAAGTCGATGTATCTCTTGTCGAGCGGATCCCAGAAGTGGTCGTGGGTCGCGCTGATGATCTTGTCGAAGGCGGTGGAGCGCCTGCCATAGCGCTCGGTGTCGAGCATCGCCGGGAAATCGTCCGGAGCGGCGGCGTCGTAGGCATTGTCTTTGGTGATCTGGACCATAGGTCTCTCCAGCACGTTCGGTTGACGATGCTCCCGAAGACAGTATGGGCTCTGCGCCTGAAGAATTCAATAAACTTGACGCCAGCGTCATGATTATGACGGAGAGTCACCGCGGCCTGTCCCCGCCAAGGCGGGAAAATCGCGGCTACTCGTCGCTGAGCGTGCCCTTGGTGGAGGCAACGCCGCCTTCGAGCCGTTCGTCCGGCGTTACCGCCTGGCGCAATGCACGGGCCAGGCCCTTGAAGCAGCTTTCCACGATGTGGTGGCTGTTCTCGCCGTAGAGATTCTCGATGTGCAGCGTCACACCCGCGTTCTGCGCGAAGGCCTGGAACCATTCCTTGAAGAGCTCGGTGTCCATCTCGCCAAGCTTGGGTTTGGGAATGTTCACGCGCCAGACAAGATAAGGCCGGTTGGAAACGTCGATCGCCACGCGCGTGCAGGCCTCGTCCATCGGGATGAGCGCACTGCCGAAACGCGTGATGCCGGAGAGATCGCCCAGCGCCTTCTTCACCGCCTGGCCAATGACGATGCCCGTGTCCTCGGTGGTGTGGTGGAAATCGATGTGCAGGTCGCCCTCGGCGCGAATCTTCAGGTCCATCATGGAGTGGCGGCCGAAGCTTTCCAGCATGTGATCCAGGAAGCCGATGCCGGTCTCGATGTCGCAGTCGCCCGAACCGTCCAGGTCCAACGATACGGCGATTTCGGTTTCCCGCGTCTTTCTTTCCACGGTTGCGGTGCGCATGGGCGAGGCCTATTTGAATCCGTATCCGGACATATAACAGCCCTATGGATGAAGCGGAAATGACCCCGAAACAATCCGAAGACCGACGCTGGCGCTCCACCACCATCCTCTCGGTCCGCAGGAACGGCAAAGTTGTCGTTGCGGGCGACGGGCAGGTGACCCTCGGCGCCACCATCATGAAGGCCAATGCCCGGAAAGTCCGCCGTTTGGGGAAGGGTGACGTGATTGCCGGGTTTGCGGGCGCGACTGCCGACGCTTTCGCGCTGTTCGAACGGCTGGAAGCCAAGCTGGAGCAGCATCCGGGCAACCTCGCGCGGGCCTGCGTCGAATTGGCGAAGGACTGGCGGACGGACAAATATCTGCGCCGCCTCGAAGCGATGATGGCCGTGGCCGACGCGAAGGTGTCGCTGATCCTTTCGGGCACCGGCGATGTCGTCGAGCCGGAGGACGGCCTGATCGGCATCGGCTCGGGCGGGCCTTATGCGCTCTCTGCCGCCAAGGCGCTGCTCGACAGCGGCGCGAGCGCGGAGGAGATCGCGCGGCGCGCCATGACGATCGCCGCCGACATCTGCATCTACACCAACCACAACATCGTCGTTGAGAGTCTCGATTCCATATGACGTCGTTCTTCACACCGCGCGAAATCGTTTCGGAGCTCGACCGCTTCATCGTCGGCCAGCAGGACGCCAAGCGCGCGGTCGCCATCGCGCTGCGCAACCGCTGGCGCAGGCAACAGCTTCCCGAAGCGATGCGCGAGGAAGTGCTGCCGAAAAACATTTTGATGATCGGCCCCACCGGCGTGGGCAAGACCGAAATTTCGCGCAGGCTCGCCAAGCTCGCCGAGGCGCCGTTCCTGAAAGTGGAGGCGACCAAGTTCACCGAGGTCGGCTATGTCGGCCGCGATGTGGAACAGATAGGCCGCGATCTTGTCGAGATCGCCATCGCCCAGGTGCGCGAGAAGAAGCGCCGCGATGTGGAAGCGCAGGCCGAAGCGCGCGCCGAAGAACGCGTGCTCGACGGACTGGTCGGCGCGAACGCTGGCGCCTCCACGCGCGAGACCTTCCGCATGAAGCTGCGCAACGGCGAACTCAACGACAAGGAAGTCGAGATCGAGATGAAGGACGCCGGCGGCATGCCGGCCTTCGAGATTCCCGGCATGCCCAATGCGCAGATCAGCATGGTGTCGCTGGGCGACATGTTCGGGAAAGCCTTTGGCGGCAAGTCCAAGCCGCGCCGCATGACGGTGGCCGAAGCGCACGCGCCGCTCGTGGCTGAGGAAGCCGACAAGCTGCTGGACAACGACACGATCGTCCGCGACGCCATCGAAAGCGTGGAGCAGAACGGCATCGTGTTTCTCGACGAAATCGACAAGATCTGCGCGCGCAGCGAGCTGCGCGGCGGCGGCGATGTCTCTCGCGAGGGCGTGCAGCGCGATCTGCTTCCGCTGATCGAAGGCACGACGGTCGCCACCAAGCATGGCCCGGTGAAGACCGATCACATCCTTTTCATTGCATCAGGTGCATTCCACACGGCCAAGCCGTCGGACCTCTTGCCGGAGCTCCAGGGCCGCCTGCCGATCCGCGTCGAGCTGAAGGCGCTCAGCCGCGAGGATTTCCGCCGCATCCTGACCGAGCCGGAAGCCAGCCTCATCAAGCAATACACCGCGCTGATGGGCACCGAGGGCGTCACGCTGGAGTTTACCGATGACGGCATCGGCGCCATCGCCGACATCGCCGCGCAGGTGAATGCGACCGTCGAGAACATCGGCGCGCGCCGCCTGCACACGGTGATGGAGCGGGTGCTCGATGAGATCAGCTTCACCGCAACGGACAGTTCCAACACCAGGCTGACGGTCGATGCGGCCTATGTGAAGGCCCGGGTCGAAGACCTCGCCAAGGATCAGGACCTGTCGCGCTTCATACTGTAGAAGGCCGGTTCCACCGCCGTTTCCACGGGTCTTTGACGGAATTGCGCCCGGATTGGCGGGTGAAGCGGCTTCTAGTTGACCCCCCGGCGATTCCTTGCAAAAAGTCGCGCCGCTTTTCTCACGAACCGAGGATCAGGTTGATGCGGGCGAACTATCTTTTCACCAGCGAAAGCGTTTCCGAAGGCCACCCGGACAAGGTCAGCGACCGCATCTCCGACGAAGTGGTGGACCTGTTCTTCCGCGAAGGTCCCAAGGTCGGCATGAGCCCGTGGGATATCCGCGCGGCCTGCGAGACGATGTGCACCACCAATCGGGTGATCATCGCGGGCGAAACGCGCGGCCCCAAATCCGTCGGCCCTGCGGAAGTCGAGGAAGTCGCGCGCCAGGCGATCAAGGATATCGGCTACGAGCAGGAAGGCTTCCACTGGAGGAACGCGAAGGTCGAAGTGCTGCTGCACGCGCAATCCGCGCACATTGCACAGGGCGTCGATGCGTCGGGCAACAAGGATGAAGGCGCGGGCGACCAGGGCATCATGTTCGGTTACGCCTGCACTGAAACGCCGGCGCTCATGCCGGCGCCGCTCTATTACAGCCACAAGATTCTCAAGCTTCTCGCCGATGCACGCCATGCCGGCAAGGAGCCGAGCCTGCAGCCCGATGCCAAGAGCCAGGTCACGCTGCGCTACGAAAACGGCAAGCCGGTGGAAGCGACGCAGATCGTGTTGTCCACGCAGCACAGCCACGAAGACCAGACCTCCAATGACATCCGCAAAATCGTCGAGCCCTACATCCGCCAGGCATTGCCGAAGGAATGGATCAACGACAAAACCATCTGGCACATCAATCCGACCGGCTCTTTCGTGATCGGTGGACCAGATGGCGATTGCGGTCTCACCGGCCGCAAGATCATCGTGGACACCTATGGCGGCGCGGCTCCGCATGGCGGCGGCGCGTTCTCGGGCAAGGACTCCACGAAAGTAGATCGTTCGGCCGCTTACGCTGCGCGCTATCTGGCGAAGAACGTGGTGGCCGCGGGTCTCGCGGATCGATGCACGATTCAGTTGGCTTACGCGATCGGCGTTGCCGAGCCGCTGTCGGTCTATGTCGACACGCACGGCACCGGCAAGGTGGACGAGGCCAGGATCGAAGCCCTCCTGCCGCAGGTGATGAATCTGAAGCCGCGCGGCATCCGCGAGCATCTGGATCTGAACAAGCCGATCTATGCGCGCACGGCAGCCTACGGCCATTTTGGGCGGGAGCCGGACAAGGACGGCGGGTTCTCGTGGGAAAAGACCGACCTCGCCGGCACGATCAAATCCGCGTTCTGATGTGAGCGGCGAAGAACACGCCGAACGTCATCGTCGCAAGCTCTATGGACGGCGGAAAGGCCCAGCCCTTTCCGGCCGCCAGGAGCATCTGCTTCAAGCCTTGCTGCCGAAGCTGACGCCACAGCTTGAGCAAGGCCTCGATCCGAAGTGTTATTTCCAATCGCCTCCCCCTCGTGGGGAGGCCGACAATTCGCGCAGCGAATTTCGGGTGGGAGGCAACGCGGCGCGTGAAGCCCCCCCACCCGGATCGCTTCGCTCTCCGACCTCCCCACAAGGGGGAGGTGATGTTGGGATCGATGACGTGTGGCTCGAGATCGGATTCGGGGCGGGCGAGCATCTGCATTGGCAGGCGCTTCATCATCCGCGCGTCGGATTGATCGGTGCAGAGCCGTTCGTGAACGGCGTCGCCAAATTATTGTCCAAGATCGAAGACGAACCGGCGCCGAACATTCGCCTTTATATGGACGATGCGCGCGACATCATCTCGGCGCTGCCGGATACATCGCTCGGGCGGGTGTTCGTGCTGTTCCCTGATCCATGGCCAAAACTGCGCCATCACAAACGCCGCTTCCTGCAAACCGAAATGCTGGATCAGCTCGCGCGCGTAATGAAACCGGGCGCGGAACTGCGCTTCGGCTCAGATGACGCGCCGCTTCTGGAGTTCACGCTGGAAATCCTGATGGCCCATCCGGCCTTCCGCTGGACAGCCGAGCGCGCCACTGATTGGCAGAAACGCCCGACCGATTGGCCGCAGACCCGTTATGAGGCCAAGCAACTCCACGGAATCCCGGCTTTCCTGCGCTTTCGCCGGGTCTGACCTTGTAATCAGCGGTTTCGGGGGGTATATCCCCGGCCATCCCAGACAACAGAACGTGCTGTTGTGTGGCGGTCCGAAAGGATCGCCGCGCGGGGAAGGCTTTTGTATTTGTCCTTGGAGTGCCGCCGATTATCTCGCAGATGTCGCATTTGCAGCCGATCATTGAGCCCGCCGTCGAAGCCGCGGGTTACAAGCTCGTGCGCCTGCGCCTGCTCGCCGGAAAATCCAAGACGCTGCAGATCATGGCCGAGCGCCCGGACGGCACGATGAATGTGGACGATTGCGCGAAACTTTCCCGCGCGCTGTCCGAATTCCTGGAAGCCGAAGACCCGATCGAAGGCGAATACGATCTGGAAGTGTCGTCGCCCGGCATCGACCGCCCGCTGACGCGCCAGTCCGATTTCGCGCGCTGGTCCGGCCACGAAGCCAAGATCGAACTCGTCAATGCCAACGAGTCCGGCCGCAAGAAGTTCAAGGGCATGCTGCTCGGTCTGGACGGCAACGATGTGATCCTCGAAGCCGACGGCACACGACACAACTTTCCTTTCCGCGGCATCGCGGAAGCGAAACTGGTTCTGACAGACAAACTCATTGCTGAAGATTTGAAAGCCCGAAAGGCTCAATAGGAGAAGACGATCATGGCCGCTATTGCCGCCAACAGGACAGAACTGCTGCAGATCGCCGATGCGGTCGCGCGCGACAAGTCGATCGACCGCGAGGTCGTGATCGCCGCGATGGCCGAAGCGATGCAGCGCGCGGCCAAGCAGCACTACGGCGCCGAGAACGACATCCATGTCGAGATCGATACGAAGACCGGCGAGACGCATGTGTCGCGCTATCTGCAGGTCGTCGAGCTCGTCGACAACGACAAGATCGAGATCAGCCTGAAGGACG
>DATIVW010000197.1:0-7631 GCA_035465595.1 Rhizomicrobium sp.
CCAAGCCCGAAGAAATGCCCGAGCTCTACGCGCTCACGCAGCGCGAGGTGGGCGAGCGCATCACGCCCCTCGAAACACTGCAGAAGATGCACGCATACAACAACGACACCATGTGGGCCGTGTATCGCGCCAGCGACAAGACCCGCGCCGACAAGACGCTGGTCGGCTACGCGGCGATCATCCTGCTGAACCAGGCGGGGCTGGAAGCGCTCGAGGAATCCCGCTTCGACGGCATCGACCCCGACATGCGTATGGTGGTTCCGTCCGACACGCGGCCCCAGGCGATCTACATGTGGGTCGTGGTCATGCGCAAAGTCTCGCGCATCGGCGGCTGGCTCATCGCCAACGCGCTGGGCGCGGAGCGCTATGGCGGCGTTCCGATCTTTGCCACCGCCGGCACCACCGGCGGGCTCAACGCGCTCAAGGGCCGCGGGTTTGTCCCGCACGAGACGCGTGCGGGCTTAGGCAACCTGTTCCGCATGGATCGCCCGCCTTACGTCGCAGCCGGTAGCTCCAACGCCGCATAAGGCACGCCATGACCATCACCGTGTCCGTCGTGACGACGCCCGAGGCGTTGGCACAGGCATTTGCCATCCGCTCGCAGGTCTATATCGGCGAGCAGAAATGCCCGTATGAAGAAGAGTTCGACGGAAATGATTTTTCCGCCACGCATTTCATCGCCTATGTCGGCGGCGAGCCGGCGGGCACGTTGCGCGTGCGCTGGTTCAGCGACTACGCGAAGTTCGAGCGCGTGGCGGTGCTGAGCCGCTTCCGCGCCACCGACTGCGCCAAGATCATGATGGAATATTCGTTCGAGGTGATCCGCCGCAAAGGCTACACCCAGGCCTGCGGCTATGCGCAGAAGCGGCTTGTGCACTATTGGAGCAAATATGGCTTTGAGCCCTTGCGCGCGGACAAACCCTTCACGTTCTCCGATCACGAATACCTGGAAGTGCTGATCAGGTTCGAGAAGCATCCCGACCCGATCAACCTCTACAGCGATCCTTATGTCTCGATGCGGCCGGAAGGGGCGTGGGATGAGCCGGGGATTCTGGACAAGTCGGCGGAGCGCAAAGCGACGAACCCGCATTGAGCGACGTTCCCCGCATTCCTGATATGAGGCGGAACGAATAATCTTCAAGAATTGCAAAACATCCCGCCGACCGTAGTTTCCCGGCCTCGACGAACAGGGGAAACGCACGATGACCATTCCCGATTGCGATGTCCTGATCGTGGGCGCAGGCCCGACCGGCCTGATGCTGGCGGGCGAGCTGGCCCTGGCGGGCACCGACGTCGCCATCGTCGAGCGGCGCGCCGGGCAGGATCTCGCCGGAGCGCGCGCCGGCGGACTTCACGCGCGCACGCTGGAGATCATGGACCAGCGCGGCATCGCCGAGCGCTTCATCGCGGAAGGACAGAAAACGCAAACCGGCATGTTCGCCGGCGTGCGCCTCGACATCGGCGATTTTCCCACCCGCCACAACTATGGCCTCGGCCTTTGGCAGAACCACATCGAGCGTATTCTCGCCGGTTGGATCGATGAACGCGCCGTTCCCATCTATCGCGGATGCGAGGTGACGGAGTTCACGCAGGGCGACAGCGGCGTCGATGTGATGCTCAGCGACGGCCGCACGCTGCGGGCGCGATATCTGGTCGGCTGCGACGGCGGCCGCAGTGCAGTCCGCAAGACCGCCGGCATCGAATTCCCGGGATGGGATCCGACGACCAGCAACATCATCGCTGAAGTGGAGATGGCGGAAGAGCCGCCGCTGGGCACACATCGCAATGCGTTCGGTATCCACGCCTTCGGCCGCACCGAATATGAAATCCGCAATGGCGAAGTCATCTTCAAGAATGAAGGGCCGGTGCGGGTGATGGTGACCGAACAGCATGTTGCAACCGGCGGCGAGCCCACGTTGCAAGATCTCCGCGCGGCGCTCATCGCGGCCTGCGGCACCGATTACGGGCTTCAAGGCGCGATCAGTATCTCACGCTTCACCGACATGACCCGGCAGGCGGCACAGTATCGAAAAGGGCGCGTGCTGCTGGCCGGCGATGCCGCGCACATCCATTCGCCCGATGGCGGACAGGGCCTTGGCACCGGCGTGCAGGATGCGGTGAATTTGGGCTGGAAGCTGGCGCAGGTCGTGAAGGGGACATCGCCGGAAAGCCTGCTCGATACCTATCACGCCGAGCGGCATCCCGTCGGCGCGCGCGTGTTGCAGATCACGATGGCGGCGGTGGCGCTTCGCCGTCCGGACGCGCGCACGACGGCACTGCGCGACACCGTCGCCGGGCTTCTCGCCGCGGACCAACCGCGCAGGGATATGGCGGCGGAGATGTCGGGGCTCGGCATTCGCTACGATCTCGGCGAAGGCCATCCGCTGCTGGGACGGCGCATGCCCGATCTCGATATCGTCACACAGAGCGGCGTCCAGCGCGTGTTCAGCTTCCTGCACAAAGCAAGGCCGATGCTGCTCAACTTCGGCATGCCGCTCGACATTGGGCCATGGTTCGATCGCGTGCCGCTGATCGCCGCGCGATACGAAAGCAAGTGGGAGCTTCCCGCGATCGGCGCCATTGCCGCGCCTTCCACCGTGCTGGTCCGTCCGGATGGTCATGTCGCATGGGTTGGCGACGGCACCGATGTGGGTTTGCGCGACGCGCTGGGCAGGTGGTTTGGGGCGCCCTAGGGGTTCAGCTTGAACTTCGCCAACCGCTCGTAATGCGGCCGCGCTTCATCGGCGATGCGTTGCAGATCGGCGGAGAGGCCAGGCGGCGCGCGATCGTCGGGCTTCGCGAAACCTGTGGATTTCTCCACCGCGTCGTACCATGCCGGCGCCCAGACACCGTCGCTGTCGCGGCGGCCGGCGGGCCATGACAGCATATTTTCGGAAAACGGAATGCCGAGCGCGTTGCACAGCGCGGCAAGCGTGCCGCGCGGATCGACAAGCACGTCCTTGCCTTCAACGACGGGCGGCGCGTGGCCGAGCCGGTCCGATTCGCGATCGAACATCTCGCGCTGCTGCACGAAGCCGATATCGGCGAGCGTCACTGCCCCGCGCTTCTGCGTGTAAGAGGCGAGCACCTCTTCCGGCGCGCGGATGAGAAAGGCGTTGCGCATCTGCGCAGTCCAGTCGCGGCCGAACTCCGGCAGCATGTGATGGGACATGTGTTTCTGGTACCAGATGGGGCGGGGCGCCGGGCCGAGAAGGTCCTTCACCACGTCGCGCCAATCCTGCGGCTGCGATGCCAGCACTTCTTTCCGCATCGGATGATCGAGGCCTGTCTGCGCGAGATAGGCAGCGTAGAAGGGCTCGTCGCTCACCACGCAATCCCCGCGGTTCTCGAAGCTGCGCATCATCGCGGTGGAGATGTTGCGCGGCCCCGACCACATGGCGATGCGGATCGTCACGACGCCGGGTCTTTCTCTTTCAGCGCGGCATACAACTCCCGCAATCGTTTGGTCATCGGGCCGGGCAGCGCGGCGGGGAGCTTGCGGCCGTCGATTTCCCGCACCGGCGTCAGGCCGCCGAAGGTGCCGGTGACGAAGGCTTCATCGGCTCTGGTGACGTCGTCCGGAGGAAAGTCAGCGAGCTTCAGCGGAATATGGTTGGCGCGGCACAGAGCGATGACATTCCCGCGCGTGATGCCGTTGAAGCAGAGCGCGCCGGTCGAGGTTCGCACCTCGCCGTCCGCCACCCAGAAGAAATTTGTCGCGTTGCAGCTTGCGACATGGCCGTTGGGATCGAGCATCAGCGCTTCATCCGCGCCGGTGTCGATCACGTCGATCATCGCGAGGATGAAATTGAGGCGGCTGTGCGAGTTGATGCGCATATCGAACATGTCGGGCGGCGTGGTGCGGATGCGCGAGGTAACGAGCTTGAGACCCTTCGTCACGATCTCCGGCGACGGCTCCTTGTAGTCCGCCAGCACCACGACGGTCGGCTTGCCGAGCGCATTACGCGGATCCTGGTTGATTGTCTTCTTGGGGCCGCGCGTGATCATCAGGCGGATGTGGACGCCTGTTTCCATCCTGTTGGCTTGGACCGTCTTCTTCAGCGCCGCGACGATGGCTTCGCGCGGGCCGATGTCGAGCATGATGGCTTTCGCGCCGGCATAGAGACGGTCCAGATGCGCGTCGAGGAAAAGGAACTTGCCCTTGTGCAGGCGCACACCTTCCCAGACCCCGTCGCCCATGCCGAAACCGGCATCGAACACCGACACCTTCGCCTCGGCGCGCGACACCATTTCGCCGTTCAGATAGATGAGCGCGTTCTCGTTGCGCGGATCGGGCGCGTAATCCTGGCTGCCGGGCATGCGCGAAACTCAGCATCGAATGCAGACTCTTGCAAGGTGCGCATGAAACACGGGAAATACCGCCATGTCGCAAAACACCTTGACCGCGCGGGGCGCGATGAACGAGCGCCCGGCCGCCGCGGGCTCGGAGAAATACACGTCCGGCCCCGCCTACCATCGCTACCTGATCGGACTGGTGCTGGCCAACATCGCGATCTCGTCGGTGTGGGGCATGTGCGGCATTCTCATTCCCAACCAGATCCAGATCCTGGAGACCGCGCACTGGTTCACCGGCGCGGATGCGGGCGTGAACATCCAGCAGCTCTCGCTCCTGCAACAGCACGTCGCGGCGGGCGCAGCCACCGCCGAGCAGGCACGGCTGCTCGCGATCCTCGCACATTTCAACGCAGCAAAGGCGTCGTCGCTCGCGATCGTGACTGCGGTAGGCGTCGCCGTGACGATGCTTGCGCAGCCGCTTATCGGCGTGGTGTCGGACCGCACGCGCAATCGCCTTGGGCGGCGCGCGCCGTTGATCTTGTTCGGCGCGCTCGCCGGGGGCGCCGTGTTCGCCCTGCTTCCGTTTGCGCCGGGCGTTGCCGTGGTCGGACTGCTCTATACGATCGGACAGCTCCTGATTAACGTCGCGCAGTCGCCGGTCGCCGCGACGCTGGCGGATCGCGTCCAGGTGCAACACCTGGGCACCGCTTCGTCGCTGGGCGGCTTCGGCGGATTTTTCGGGATCATCGGCGGCGCCGTATTCGCGGGCGCCATGTTCGCGTCGCTCGGGCTTTCGATCTACGCGATCATCGCCGCGCTCGTCGCTGCGACATGCACGCTGTTCGTGTTCGTCGCGCCGGACAGATCCTCGAGAGACCTCGCCGTCGCGCCGTTCCACTGGAAGGAATTTCTCCTCGGCTTCACCATCGCGCTGCGCTCGGCAGACTTCCGCTGGGTGTGGATCGCGCGTGTCCTGCTGACGTTCGGCATGAGCTGTTCGCTGACGCTCGGCATCTACATGATGCAGAGTTATATCCATCCGGCGCTGAGCGCAGCCGAAGCCACATCGCTCGCACCGAAGCTTTATCTCGCGGCGGCACCGCTCAGCATGCTTTCGACGGTTTTCGCCGGGCGGCTCTCCGACCGGCTCAGACGGCGGAAGCCGTTCGTCATTGCGTCATCGCTGATCCTGGCAGCGTCGTTCGTCGTCCCGATCGTCTCACCCACGCTTCCAGCGTTGTTCATCCAGGCCGCGATCTCGGGGCTCGCCTACGGCATCTTCATCCCGATCGACCAGGCGCTGTTCATCGATGTTCTTCCCGATACGAAGAGCGCGGGCCGCGATCTCGGCGTCGCGCAGCTGGGTTTCAACCTCGGCCAGGCGATCGGTCCCATCGCGGCCGGCATCGTGGTGAGCACGACCGGCGGTTATCTGGGCGTTTGGGTGACGGGCATCGTGGCCGTATCGCTCGCCGCTGTTGCGATCCTTCCGGTCCGGGGCGCCCGCTAGGCTTTGCGCTTCGCCGCCTGAATCGCGTTCTCCAGCGCGTTCAGGAAATTCGAGCGGTCCTGCTTCGTGAAGCCGGCATTGAAGGTCTGCATGCCGGTCTCGCGCAGATGCTTGTGCAGATCGCGCATGCCAAGCGCCATGCCGATGGAGGCTTCGTCGAAAGCATTGCCGTTGGGCTTCAACACGGCCGCACCCTTCCTCAGGCAGCGCGACGCGAGCGGGATATCGGACGTGATGCAGATGTCCGCCGCCCCGATGCGTTCGGCGATCCAGTCATCCGCCGCATCCGCGCCTTCGGGGACAATCACCGTTTTCACCAGCGGGTGCTGGCTGGGACGAATGCCGCCATTGCTCACGATGTGGACGACGAGCTTGTGGCGCTCGGCCACGCGCTCGACCTCGGCCTTCACCGGGCAGGCATCGGCATCGACAAAGATTTCGGTCACGCGATTTGTCATGGCCCACCAGAGTGTGGGCCATCCAGGTGCAACGCGCAAAGCTGCTGAAGGAGAAGCTGTGTCACCTGGGTGGCCCGCTTTTGCGGGCCATGACAAGTTGAGAGCTTATCGGCAGAAATCGTGAATGCCCTACAGCGCCGTCTTTCGTTTGCACAGCGCCAGCAGCGCCGGGCGATCCAGGATGTGAAGCCCGGTGTGGTTCAGCTCCACGAACTTGTCCTTGCGCCACTTGGCGAGCTTGCGGTTCACCGCTTCGCGCGTGGCGCCGACGAGATGTGCGAGATCGGACTGGTTGTAGATGATCTTGCCGTTCGCGCCCTCTTCCAGGAGAAGCCGCGCCAGCCGCTTGCCCAGATCCATGGATGAATTTCGCTCGACCAATGCATCCGTGTCGCGGATGCGCCGCGCGAACACGCCGAGCAATGCCAGCGCCGAGCCGGGCTCTTCGGTGAGCGCGTCGTGCACGAGCCTGGCATCGATGCGCCACAGCTCGGTCTTGCGCGTGGCGTGCGCGTCGGCGGAGCGCGGCACGCCATCCAGCACGCCCATTTCGCCGACCACGGTGCCGGCGCCGAGGCGCGCGATATAGACGGAGCGGCCGTCCGGCCCCTCGATCGTCACTTCGATCTCGCCGCTGAGGATCGCATAGGCCGCGTTCGCCGCATCGCCGCGCGCGAACAGCTTGTCGCCCTTGGAGAGCTGAACCGATGCGCCGCTCTGCACCAGCATCTTGCGGCGCGCGGGCGAAAGCACCGCGAATACCGCGTTGCGCGCCAGCGTGTCGCCCGCTTCCTTGGCCGTCATGATCCCCCTCGACGCGCGATTCCCGCGCCCACCGCGTTTACCCTACCAACCGCCCTTATGGTGAAAAAGCGCGGGCCGGCGGATGTACCCAGGCAAATGCACATTTTTGAGGGCCCCAGCCGATCACACCGTCAGTGATCTGGCCGCCGGAATATCGGCGTGCCCACAAGCGATTGTAACAGCGTAAGAAATGCCGAAAAACGAGCCGGGAAACAAGAGTGCTGAGTCGCAGAAACGCCCGAAAACAGGGCATCGACGGTGTGATCTACTTCTATTGACCCTTTGGCCCCCCGGCCACATGTTCCCCGCCGTAATTAACTCCCTTGGGGGCTAACATGGCTAACAACAGCAAGACGAAAATCTGGGTCGGCGCTTCGGTGCTGGTCCTTGCGGCGGCCGGTGTGCTTGTCGCGGGTGGTATTGTGCCGCCCAAGGGCGAAACCGCGGGCACCATCGTGCCGGCCGATCGCTATCAGAACAGTCAGGTCAGCAGCTCGGACGTGAAGACTGGCGATCAGTCCACGGCGAAGATGATGCAGACCGATTCCTTCCAGGGCCCGTCG
>DATIVW010000198.1:0-9496 GCA_035465595.1 Rhizomicrobium sp.
TACGAGCGAAGCGGAGGGGGCAAGCGCATTGCGGCCCCCTCCACCGCTTCGCGGTCCCCTCCCCCGTAAGCGGGGGAGGAAATAGAGAATCCCATGACTTCACGAGAAGGCAGCCTCGAAGCCCCAACGCGCCATCCGATCGACTGGCGCAATCCGGACTTCACCGATCCGGTGAAGCTGGACGCGGAAATGCGCCGCGTGTTCGACATCTGTCACGGCTGCCGCCGCTGCTTCAATCTGTGCGACAGCTTCCCGCGCCTGTTCGACATGATCGACAACAGCCCGACGGAAGAGCTGGACGGCGTTCCATCCGAGAAATTCACCGAGGTCACCGAAGCCTGCACGCTGTGCGACATGTGCTTCATGACCAAGTGCCCTTACGTGCCGCCACACCCTTTCCAGCTGGATTTTCCCCATCTGCTGCTGCGCCATCGCGTGGCCGAAGCCAAAGCCGGCAAGAAGGATTTCACGGCGCGCCAGCTCGCCGAAATGGACCGCAACGGCCGCATGGCCGTGCCGCTGGCGCCGCTCGTCAACTGGGGCGCGAAGACCGGCAACGCGCTGACGCGTCCCGTCATGGACGCGGTGCTGCACATCGACAAGACGGCGACGCTGCCCAAATTCGCCTCGCAGACTTTCATGCGGGCGGAGAAGGCCAAGCCCGGAATGGTGAATGCGAGCGCGCCGGCTTACGGCAAGCGCAAGGCCGCGATTTTCGCCACCTGTTTCGTGAACTACAACAAGCCCGATACGGGCATGGCGGCGCGCGCGGTTTTGAACCACCTCGGCGTGGAAACCAAAGCCGCCTATCCGGGTTGTTGCGGCATGCCATTCCTGGAACAGGCCGAGTTGGAGAAAGTTGCGGCACAGGCCAGGAACGTTTCCGCCGAACTCGCGAAGCTGATCGACGAGGGCTACGACATCGTCGCGCCGACGGCGTCGTGCGGATTGATGCTCAAATTCGAATGGGCGCTGATCGTGCCCGGCGACGCGAATGTGCAGAAGGTGGCGCAGAACACCTTCGACATCGACGAGTATGTGGTGAACATCGCGCGGTCCGAAGGATTGCCGGATGGCCTGAAGCCCCTGCCCGAAGGCGTGACGGTCCACTTGGCCTGCCATGCGCGCGCCCAGAACATGGGCCCGAAGGCTGCGGAGATGCTGCGCCTCATTCCGGATACGCGGGTGGACGTGATCGAGCGCTGCTCGGGCCACGGCGGCACGTTCGGCGTGGTGAAACCGACGCATGCCGTGGCGGAGAAAGTCGGCCGCTCCGTGTTCCGCACGGCGGCGGGACAGGATCACGGTCACATCGCCTCGGATTGCCCGCTGGCAGCGCAGCACATCCTCCAGAACGTCAAGGAGCTCAACGCCGGGGACGGCAAGGAAACAAAAGCGAAGGAGCCGGAGCATCCCATCCAGATCTTCGCGCGCGCCTTCGGCCTGGTGGAGTAACGCACATGCCCGCAAGCAAGAGAAAAATCACGCCCGCCGACATCGTCGCCTATGAGAAGTATGCCGCCGAGCGTTCGCAATTCCGCAAGAACATCATCCCGGTCAAGAAGAACCGGCGCATGGAAGTGGGCCCCTTTGCCACCTTCTATTTCGAGAACTACGAGACGATGTGGATGCAGGTGCAGGAAATGCTGCACATCGAAATGGGCGGCGCCGGGCAGATCGAGGGCGAGCTGGAAGCCTACAATCCGCTCATCCCGCAAGGTTCGGAGCTCATCGCCACCCTGATGCTCGAAATCGAGAACGTGGACCTGCGCAACCGCGAGCTCTTCCGGCTCGCCGGCATCGAGGAGAGCATCTATATCGAGCTGAACCAGGAACGCATCGCCGCTGCGCCCACCGAATATGACGACCGCACCACGCCGGACGGCAAGACGTCTTCCGTGCATTGGGTTCGGTTCAGGTTCAGTCCCGAGCAGATCGCCAAATTCCGCGATCCGGGTGTTACGGCGGTGCTCGGCGTTGCCCATCCGGCATACGGGCACATGGCGGTGATCCCGCCGGATGTTCGCGCGGAGCTTGCGAAGGATTTCGCCTAGGACGCGGCGGCGAAGGAGCGGGCTTCGCGCTGGCTCCAGTCGCGCATCGGCTCATAACGGCCAAAACAGATGACGAAGCGCGGATCGCCGGCTTCATCCGCCAGCGGAAGCAGGAGCATTTCGCCGACCATGTGACGCTCGATCACGATGGGAAAGCGCAGCGGCTGCTTGACGGCAAGCGACAGCAACGTGGATTGCGTCCAGCGCTCGGTTTGCTCCGGCGTGGCGCTTTCGTGGTCGAACGCCTGCCCTGTGCGCTCGCTCAGGCTGCGCGTCATGATCGTTCCGACGAGACGAAACTTGAATCGCGGCGGATCGTCCTGGATGCGCTCGACGAGCGACAGGCGCGGCAGATAGGGTTTCAGGGCACGCACCGGAAGATCGTCGCGGGCCGGAAGCTCGCGCTCGCCGCGCGCCCAGTTCCACAGCTCGATCAGCTCTTCGCACTCGTGCATGACGAAGTCATTGGTGGGATCGCAATGCTGAACCCAACCACGCTCTTCGGCGCGCGCATTGAACTGCGCAATGGCACTGTCCACATTGTCCATTGTAAAAGGTGTAACAAACTGGTCTCAACGACGTCTTAACGCCGCTCTGTCCCATATCGGGTCAACCGAGCGTCATGCCCGTCAGCTTTTGCAGTTCCGCGATGGCCTGCGGCCCGGACTCCACCTTGATCGTCGCCATGCCCATGGCGCGCGCCGGTTTCAGGTTCACGCCCAGATCGTCCAGATAGATGCAGGCCTCCGGCTTCACGCCCAATGTCTCGCACATCATTTCATAGATGCGCGGATCGGGTTTGCGGATGCCCGTCTTCGCGGATTCGATCACATGGTCGAACAGCGCCATGACATCCTTGGCATAGAGCGAACGGCCCTCGTTGGACCCGGTCATATTGGCGGGCACGTTGTTGGTGATGCAGCCGGTTTTGTACTTCGCCTTGATGCGCCGCAACGCCTCGATCATCTCCGGACGGAAGTCGCCCGACAGCAGCCCGATGATGTCCTTGCCGGGAACGTAATGGCCCAGAGCCAGCGCTTCATCGGCGAAAGCCTTGTCGAAGCTGTCAAGGTCGAGCTCCGCGCGCTCGAAACGGGCCCAGGCGTTGGTGAGATGGTTCTGGCTGTTGATCCGACGGATCAGGTCGACCGGCAGATCGTTCTCGCGCTCATAGCGCGCGAAAGCTTCGAAGGGCGATGTGGTGAAAACCCCGCCGAAATCCCAGATCACCGCCTCGACCATGCCGCACCGTCAGTCTCATTGCCCTTGCACAGAACAAGCAGCCGCGTCCTAATCCGTCAAGGGAGAAAGCCGCATGAGCGAACGCGTGGTTCACACGCCGCCGGAATCGAAGGGCGAGGCAAAGCCGCGCGGCCGATTGGCGGGACGTCGCATCCTTGTTCTGGGCGGCGGGCAGATGGACATCGGCGAGGCGGACACGCCGGTCGGAAACGGCCGCGCGATGAGCGTGCTGTTCGCACGCGAAGGCGCGGGCGTCGCGGTTGCGGATCGCGACCTTGCCAGCGCGGAAGCCACCGTCTCGCTGATCGCCAGGGAGAACAACCAGGCCTTCGCCATCCAGGCGGACGCCACGAAAGAGGACGACATCGTCCGCATGATCGCCGAGGCGCATGCGGGGCTCGGTTCGCTCGACGGGATTGTGCTCAATGTCGGCATCGGCGCCGGCGGCGCATGGCTCGAAGGCACCACGGCCGAAAGCTGGGACAAGGTGTTCGCCATCAACCTGCGCAGCCACATGCTGACGGTGAAGCATGCGATGTCCAGGCTGGCGGACGCATCGTCCATCGTGTTCATTTCTTCCATCGCTGGATTGACCGCGGGAAGCCGGTTGCCCGCTTACGATGCATCCAAGGCGGGGCTGTTCGGATTTTGCCGCCATGTCGCGTTCGAAGGCGCGCGGCGCGGCATCCGCGCCAACGTCGTCGCGCCGGGATTGATGGACACCTCCATTGGCCGGCTTGCCTCGCGCGGAAGGCCCAATCGCGCGACGACGAATGTGCCACTGGGCCGGCAAGGCACGGGATGGGAAACCGCCTATGCGGCGCTGTTTCTGCTGTCGGACGAAAGCGCTTACATCACCGCGCAGACCCTGTCGGTAGACGGGGGCCTGAGCGGGATATGAGCAGGCTCGATTTTCCCAAGGCGCGATATGAGGCCGGCATCCAGGACTTCGGCAACGGTTCCTTCGCCTACCTGCAGCCCGACGGCGGATGGGGATTGTCCAATTCCGGTCTGGTAACCAGCGACGGCGAAGCCTTGCTGATCGACACCATGTTCGACTACGCGCATACCCGCGCCATGCTGGACGGGTTCAAGCGCGCGAGCGACGCGAAAATCCGAACGATCTTCAACACCCACCACAACGGCGATCATTGCTATGGTAATGCGCTGGTTGAAGGCGCACAGATCATCGCCACCGAGGGCGCGAAGGTCGCGATGACGCATGAGACGCCTGCGGGGCTCGCCGGGTTGATGAAAATCGCCGGCAACGTGGGCCTGACCGGCGAATATTTCCTGCACTGCTTCGGACGCTACCAGTTCGACGGCATCGACCCGAAATTGCCCGACCACACATTCCACGGCCGCCTTACCAAACAGGTCGGCGCCAAGACCATCGAGCTGATCGAGGTGGGCCCGGCGCATACCGGCGGCGACGCGATCGCCTATGTGCCGGCCGACAAGACAGTGTTCACGGGCGACATTCTTTTCATCGAGTGCCACCCGATCATCTGGGCCGGCCCTGTCGGCAACTGGATCGACGCCTGCGAGAAGATCGAGGCAATGCACGCCGACACGATCGTGCCCGGTCATGGCCCTGTGACCGACAAGCGCGGCGTTGCACGCGTGCGCGAATATCTCGCTTACATCAGGGATGAAGCGAAGACGCGTTTCGACAGCGGCATGGGTGCGCTGGAAGCGGCGCGGGACATTTCCTTCGCCGATTTCGCCAACTGGGGCGACGCCGAACGCATCGCCGTGAACACCGCCACGCTCTATCGCGAATTCGGCGCGAAGGACGTTCCCTCCGACGCCGCCACGCTGTTCGGCTGGATGGCGCAGATCTGGAACGACAAAAAAGGAAAATTGCCGTGACCCTCATCGTCTACGAGCATCCGCTCAGCCCCTACGCACAGAAGGTGAAGATATCGCTGGATGAAAAAGGCGTGCCTTATGAAGCCCGGATGCCGGCGGCCATCGGCAGCGGGCAGCCAGATGCGAACTTCCTGAAATCCAATCCGCGCGGTGAAGTGCCGTCCTTGATCGACGGCGATGTCTCGATCTTCGATTCCACCATCATCCTGGAATATATCGAGGACAAATGGCCTTCGCCTGCGATGTTGCCCAAGTCACCGGCTGCGCGCGCGAATGCGCGCATGATCGAGGAGGTGATGGATACGAGCTTCGAGCCTATCAACTGGGGCCTGGGCGAGATCAAATGGTTCAAGCGCGCCACCGGCGAGCGCGCCCGCACATTGGAGGCGCGTGCCCACGCGCAGGCGCGCGGCATCTATGACTGGCTGACGCGTCATCTGGGCAAGCGCGAATGGTTCAATGGCGAGACGTTCGGCTGGGCCGATCTCTCCGTCGTGCCCTATCTCAACGGCGCGCGCGGCAACGGCATCGGGCCGGACGATGCGTCACCACTCGGCCAATGGCTCAAGCGTGCAAACGAACGGCCCTCGGTCGCCAAGGCCGCACAGGCCGCGGCGGCCGTCATCGCCAACATGGCGCAGGTCGACCAGGCGGTAAAAAGCGGCCTGTTCAAGCGCGAATATCGCGATCATCGCCTGGAATGGATGATCCGCTCCGGCGGCATGGACGTGGTGCTGGAAGGCATCCAGAACAACAACATCCGATTCTCGAACGAGCTGAACTAGCAAATTCTGAATTCGCCAGTTCATCACCCGGCTCGACCGGGCGATCCAGAGGAAAAAAACATGACCAGCGAAATCATTTTCCATCACTATCCGGCGTCGCCCTTCTCCGAGAAGGTGCGTGTCGCCTTCGGCATCAAGGGACTTTCCTGGCGTTCCGTGGAAATCCCCAACATGATGCCAAAGCCCGATCTGATGCCCCTGACCGGCGGCTATCGCAAGACGCCCGTGATGCAGATCGGCGCCGATATCTATTGCGACACGCAGATCATCCTGCGCGAGCTGGAGCGGCGCTATCCGTCGCCGTCGATCTTTCCGGTGAAGAATGGCCTGGCTTATGCCATCGGTTTCTGGAGCGACCGTATGTTCTTCATGGCGTCTGTCGCCCTTGTCTTCGCGGAAGTAGGCGACATGGTGCCCGAAGCGTTCAAGCAGGACCGCAGCAAGATGTCCGGCAGCACATTCAACACCGATGCCATGAAAGCCGCCGCACCCTACATGCGCGACCAGTGGCGCGCGCATGCCGATTTCGTGGCAGAGACCCTGGAGGATGGCCGCGATTTCATGGGCGGACCCAAGCCCGGCGCTGCCGACATCCACGCCTACATGAACTTCTGGTGGCTGCAGGCGGCGGTGCCGCATGTCGCCAACAGCTTCCTGCGCGAAATCCCCAAGGTGGCCGCGTGGGTGGCGCGCGTTTCCGCCATCGGCCACGGCAAGCCGACCCCCATGGATTCAAAGGAAGCCCTGAAGATCGCCAAAGCCGCGACACCCGATGCCCAGATGGCGGCGGATCCCTATGACCCGCGTGGACTGACTCCGGGAACACGCGTCACGGTGGCCGCCGACGATTACGGCCGCGATCCCGTCGCGGGCACGATCCTGTTCGGCAATGCGCATGAGATTTCGATCGCGCGGTCCGACGAACAGGTGGGTGACATCGTCGTCCACTTCCCGCGCGCCGGCTTCATGGTGTCAAAAGTCTAGGCCGTGGCGCCCGCAGATGTTTTTCGCGGGTCGGCATGGGTTGCACCGAAGAAGCCGCAGGACAGAACGGTGTTTGCCTCAGCGTCATCGCCCAAAAGAGGCGCGACGAGATATTCGCCCGTGATGTAGCCCCGGTTTGCCGTCTCCAGGCGGCTGACGAAGCGGAGCGGCGCCCCTGCAGCCAGGGCAGCATCTGGTGTCGCGTGCCAGCGCCTGGCGATGTGCGGCGGCATGACGTCGTCGAAGAATCTTCCCGTGAAATCGCCCAGCACTTCGTTGAAGCGCGTTCCCATCACGCGCGCGCGCCAGCGGCGGCGGCCTTCGGCTTCGATGCTTTCATAGATCGCCACGTTGGGCAGATAGGCGCGCAACAGGCCCGGCGTGAAATCCTTGCGTCGCGGAAAGCGACCGGGTTGAGCAAGGCTTTGCCAAATCTCCAGCAGGGCGCACAGCTCCCGCCGCTGAAACGACAACGCGGCGTGGCAGACCGACTGCCAGCTCTGTTCCTTCGCCGATCGGTTGTAGGCGGCCGCGGCTTCATGCGGATCGCGCGTATCCATTCCTTACTTCTATGCGCGAAGTGTCGAGACTTCGTTAACGGAACGTTGTTTGGACAGGCAAAATGGCGGATCTTGCGCAGCTATTCGTCGTGCCGCTGCATCACTTCGCGGGCCGCGCGATCATCGACTCTAGTTTTCCAGCATCACCTTGCACTGGTGCGACGGCTTGCGCAGTGCCTCGAAGGCGCTCGGCAGCGCATCCAGCGTGACGACATCGGTGATCATGTGATCCACATTCACGCGGTCTGACGCGATCATGCCGATCACATAGTCGAAATCGGTGGGGCGATAACCGAGCACGAATTGCAGTTCCAGCTCCTTCACGATTCCCATCAGGGGCATGATCGTGTCGGGCTGCTGGCAGACGCCGGCGATCACGATGCGGCAGCCGCGCGGGGCATCCAGCATCGCGGAATTGATCAGCCCCGGCGCACCAACGCATTCGAAGATGATGTCCGGACCTTTTCCCGCGATCTTCTCCACCTGCGGCGTGAGCGGCATGTTGGGATCGACGGCATCGGTGGCGCCGAACTTCGCCGCCATCTGCTTGCGCACATCCGCCTTCTCGCTGACGATGACATGGCGCGCGCCCAGGAATTTCGCCCACAGCATCACCGCAAGACCCACCGGCCCCGCGCCGATCACCAGCACGGTCGCGCCGCGCGGCATCTTCGCCATGTCCACGGCATGCAAGCCCACCGCCAGAGGTTCGACCAGCGCGCCTTCGCGGAAGGAAACCGCATCGGGCAATCGATAAGCGCCGTTGCCGCCGATCTTCACATATTCGGCATAGGCCCCATGGCTCTGGCCGAGGCCGATGCTGATGCCCTTGCTGCAGACCGTTTGACCGAAGGTGAAGTTCTTGCACGGCGTGGCATCGCCGCAGCAGATATAAGGAAAGCCCGCGACGCGATCGCCTTCCTTGAATCTGCCCGCCAGCGCGCTGCCGATGCCGACGACCTCGCCGGCGAATTCGTGGCCCATCACGCTGCCCAGCGCCAGCGGCATGATCGACGCGGGTTCGGTCATGTGCAGATCCGACCCGCAGATTCCGCAATTCTTGACCTTGAGAATGAGATCATGCGCGCCCGGCGTGGGCGCGGCGATGGTTTCGATCACCAGTGGCTTCGACATCTCACGGAATACAGCGGCGCGCATTCTTGATCCCTGCCTGCTTGACCTTCTCTCCCAGACCTTATGTCATCCGATGGTCCGCACAAGAGAGTTCGACATGACCGGAATTTACGCTACGGCACGGCAGATGCTCTCCGATCTGGCGGCGAAGAAGATATCCGCGCGCGAACTTCTGGACCTTCATGTCGCGCGCAACGACGCATTGCACGGCAAGCTGAACGCGGTCATCGAGAAAGACCTCGAACACGCCCGCGCCGCCGCCAAGTCCATCGACGATGCGCGCGTGCATGGCGCGGCGCTCGGCGCACTCGCCGGCCTGCCAATGACGATCAAGGACGGTTTCGATGTGTTCGGCATGCCGGCGACATCCGGTGCGCGCGGATTCTATGGCCGCGCAAAGAATTGCCAGGATGCCGATGTGGTCGCCGCCGCGCGCAAGGCCGAAGCGATCATCTGGGGCAAGACGAACATTCCCTACATGCTGGGCGATATCCAGAGCTACAACGAGATCTACGGCACCACGAACAATCCCTACGACGTGACCAAAACGCCGGGCGGATCGTCCGGCGGGGCGGCAGCGGCGCTGGCAGCCGGCATCACGCCGCTGGAGATCGGATCGGATATCGGCGGATCGCTCCGCCATCCCGCCAATTTCTGCGGCGTGGTTTCGCTGAAGCCGACCTGGGGCGTGCTCTCGCTGCGCGGTCACATTCCACCCGCGCCGGACGAATTCACCGAGACCGACCTTGGCGTCGTCGGCCCCATGGCGCGCGATGTCGATGACCTGCGCCTGTTGTGGAACGTGCTGCGCGGCAATGACGGCGCGGCAGAGAAGCCGGTGAAAGGTTCGCGCATCGCAGTTTGG
>DATIVW010000199.1:0-29752 GCA_035465595.1 Rhizomicrobium sp.
GGAGACGATGCAGCTGGAGCCATCCGCCACCTTGCAGGAGATAAAGGCGCGGTATAAGGAACTCGTAAAGCGGTTTCATCCCGACGCGAACGGTGGCGATCGGGGCGCCGAAGAGCGTCTGAAACAGGTTATCAAGGCTTACGGCGTGCTGCGCGCGTCGGGGCTGACCTAGGAAAGGGCGCCAGCGCCCCACCCTCATGCGGCGGCTTTCCGCCCGAGGCACAGCTGGATCACTGAACACCTGGATCACTGAACACCATGGACACGCAGCCACAGGGACTCGATCCCGCATTCATGCCCGACGTTACCGCGGACACGAAGAAGCTTTTCGGCTTCGACGTGAAGATGAAGGTGCCTGCCTTCTCGCGCCGCACCGAATGGGTGCCGGAACTCGACAACGCCTATCGCTTCGACCGCGAGACGACACTGGCGATCCTCGCCGGCTTCGCGTTCAACCGCCGCGTGATGATCCAGGGCTATCACGGCACCGGCAAGTCCACGCATATCGAGCAGGTGGCCGCTCGCCTCAACTGGCCGGTTGTGCGCATCAACCTCGACAGCCACATCAGCCGCATCGACCTGATCGGCAAGGACGCCATCGTCGTGAAAGACGGCAAGCAGGTCACCGAGTTCCGCGAAGGACTTCTGCCATGGTGCTTGCAGCATCCCGTGGCGCTCACCTTCGACGAATACGACGCAGGCCGACCGGACGTGATGTTCGTCATCCAGCGCGTGCTGGAAGTGTCCGGCAAGCTGACGCTGCTCGACCAGAACAAGGTCATCCGTCCGCATCCGGCGTTCCGTCTGTTTTCGACCACGAACACCATCGGCCTCGGCGACACGACCGGCCTCTATCACGGCACGCAGCAGATCAACCAGGGCCAGATGGACCGCTGGTCTATCGTCACCACGCTGAACTACCTGCCGCACGACAACGAAGTTGAAATCGTCCTGGCGAAGGCGCCCGGCTACAACACGCCGGAAGGCAAGAAGAAGATCTCCGCGATGGTCCGCGTCGCCGACATGACGCGTAACGCGTTCATCAATGGCGATCTTTCCACCGTGATGAGCCCGCGTACCGTCATCACATGGGCGGAGAACGCCGAGATCTTCAACGACATCGGCTTCGCCTTCCGCCTCACCTTCCTGAACAAGTGCGACGAGCTGGAACGCGCCAGCGTCGCCGAGTTCTACCAGCGCGCCTTCGGCGAGGAATTGCCGGAGTCGGCCGCCAAAGTGTTGGTGGCGTGAAGCCCGAAAATCCGTCTGAGCCTTTCAAGCGCGCCGTCGGCACCGCCGTGCGCGCGCTGGCGGGCGAGCCGGAGATGGAAGTCAATTTCTCCGCCGAACCGCCCGCGCTGAAAGGCCTGAAGGCACGGCTCCCCCTGCCCTCGCGCAATCTGTCGCCGAACGAGATCGCGGTGGTGCGCGGCCAGGGCGACGCCTATGCGCTGCGCCGGGCCTATCACGAAGACAAGGTCCACGATCAGTTCCGCCCGCAATCGGCCGATGCCGCCGCGATCTTCGAAGCCGCCGAGCAGGCGCGCGTCGAAGCCATCGGCGCGAACGCCATGAAGGGTGTGTCGAACAACCTCACGGCCAATCTCGACTCCAGGCTCACAGCGCGCGGCATCGCCAAGGTGCGCGAGCGCGCCGACGTGCCTCTCGCCGATGCGCTGGGCCTGATCGTTCGCGAGAAGCTCACCGGGCTGCCCACGCCCGAGAATGCGCAGAAGGCCGTCGAACTGTGGCGGCCCTGGATCGAGGAGCGCGCCGGCAAGGACCTCGTCAGGCTCGAAGAGGCGATGCGCGACCAGAAGGCGTTCGCCAAGGTCACGCGCACGATCCTGCACGACCTAGAACTGGGCGATGAATTCGCCGAGGACTCCGAAGCCGAAGGCGAAAGCTCCGATGCCGAGCCCGCGCCGCAGTCCGAAGAAGGCGGCGAAAGCGACCAGGAAAGCTCGCAGCAGGCGTCCGAAGCCGAAATGGCCGAGGGCGAAAGCGAGGAAGGCGAAGAAGTCTCCGCCGAGATGACCTCCGAGCAGATGGCCGAAGCCAGCGAGCAGGAGTCCGACGAAGGCATGAAGCCGTGGCGGCCGGAACAGCCGTTCAGCCACGCCGACGAATGGGGCTACAAGGTCCACACCACCCAGTTCGACGAGATCGTCCATGCCACGGAGCTGTGCGATGCGGACGAGCTTACGCGCCTGCGCAATTTCCTCGACCAGCAGCTCGCCTCGATGCAGGGCGTCGTCTCGCGCCTCGCCAACAAGCTTCAGCGCCTGCTCATGGCGCAGCAGAACCGCACCTGGGAATACGACCTGGAAGAAGGCCTGCTCGACACCTCGCGCCTCACCCGCATCATCATCGATCCGATGTTTCCGCTCTCGTTCAAGCGCGAAAAGGACATGGTGTTCCGCGACACGATCGTGACGCTTCTGCTGGACAATTCCGGCTCCATGCGCGGCCGCCCCATCATGGTGGCGGCGATGTGCGCCGACATCCTTGCCCGCACGCTGGAGCGCTGCGCGGTGAAGACGGAAATCCTGGGCTTCACGACCCGCGCGTGGAAGGGCGGCCAGTCCCGCGAGAAGTGGATCGCCGACGGCAAGCCGCCGCATCCGGGCCGCCTGAACGATCTGCGCCACATCATCTACAAGGCGGCGGACGAGCCGTGGCGCCGTGCACGCCGCAATCTCGGCCTCATGATGCGCGAAGGCCTGCTCAAGGAGAACATCGACGGCGAGGCGCTGATGTGGGCGCACAACCGCATCGTCGGCCGTTCCGAGCAGCGCAAGATCCTGATGGTGATTTCGGATGGCGCGCCGGTGGACGATTCAACCCTGTCGGTGAACAGCGGCAACTATCTCGAGAAGCACCTGCGCAAGGTGATTGAGGAGATCGAGGAGCGTTCGTCGGTCGAACTCACCGCAATCGGCATCGGCCACGACGTCACGCGCTATTACCGCAAGGCCGTGACCATCGTGGATGCGGAGCAGCTGGGCGGCGCGATGACTGAGCAACTCATCTCGCTGTTCGCGGAAGAGAACGCCCACCTCGCCCACAAGGGCGGCCACCACCGCGTGGCGCCCCAGCGGCGCGCCCACGCGGCGGCTTGATCGTTGATCAATATCCGCCGAAGCCCGAACGCGGCGGCACCAGCGGCCGGAACGTCCAGTACGGAATGACGAGCACGATGGCAGCGATGCTGGTCACGGCCATGTAGTCGAGCATGCGGGCCGTCCAGTCGATGTCCGTGCCGGCGTAGGATGCCGGGAACGCCACCAGGCAGAGGACCACGCCGCCGACCAGCGAGGCGAACAGCGGCGCCTGCCACCATTGCGGGCCCCGCAGGCGGTCGAACAGGAAAATCGCAACCAGATGCGCGACGAACAGGCCGGCGGCGAAGCCGATGACCTCGCGCGAGGCTGCATGCTGCTCGCCGAGCGCCAACGTCACGTATTGGGAGCCGAACACGGCGAAAGCGGTGACGGCGGCATAAGTCAGCACGAGCTGGGCGAAGGCATAGCCCGCGCCATAGCGGCGGCTGGTCAAGTGGACGGCCAGGAAGGTCACCGGCAGGACCAGAAGTCCCACATTCATCCAGGGCTGGGTCAGAACCGGCGCCGGTGTCCCGGCGTACACGAAGGACGCGCCGCCCAGCGTCGCCAGCAGCAGGATGGGAACAACCAGGCGGGCGAACGCGCCGAGCGCGTGCCCCACCTTCTTCAGAACGCTCCCGTCCTCCTGCGGCCGCGCGTGACGCCCGCCGAAGTCGCGGCCCACGTCCACGGTGGCCGCAAATCTGCCCATGCCGGTGCGATGACCGGCTTCTACGCCCGATTCGAATACTGACACGACACCCCATACCCCGGCCGGTCTCTGTCGGACCTGACCTGTTTTGAAACACTACAGGGGAAGAGGTGCAGGCGCCATGCCCGTTTCATGAAGGGCTGGCGACAAAACGAGGGTTAGGATCGTTAAGCCTGTTTAGGCCGCAAGTTTCTTTGCGATCATGCGCTTAAGGCGCAAAGCTTTCACGGAAAGTGAGGAGTCCTTGGCCTTGAGGAGATAGGCGTCGATGCCGCCATTGCGGTCCACCGAGCGCAGCGCGTTCATGCTGACCTTCAGGCGATAGGAGTTGCCCAGGGCCTCGCTGGCGAAGGAGATCATCTGGAGATTGGGCCGGAAGATCTTCTTGGTCTTGTTGTTGGCGTGGCTGACATTGTTGCCAACCAGCAGGCCTTTTCCGGTCAATTCGCAGCGGCGCGACATAGGCTTAGTCCCAGATTCTTGAAAAGAGGCGTCCTCATAAGGGGCCGGTCCGCCCCCGTCAAGGCGTCAGGTCAGGCCGGAATCCAGCAGCTGTAGGTGTAGTCGTAGCCGCCGTCATCGGCCGGCGTCCCGTCGTCCAGCCGGCAGAAGCGCCCGCTAGTCGCGAACCAGCCCATGGCCGCTGCCCGGTATTCGGACTTGGGCATTACCCCGACCTGGTGGCGTTTGTCTGCGATGGTCCCCATCCCGGTCAGCCGGGGGTCGACGGCTGTGATCTCAAGACGGCCCGCCCCCCGGTCGTCGGCGACCCGCCAGCTGTTCCCGTTGTAGGTGAAGGCCTGCCCGGGCGGCAGGTCCGGCGAGCTGAAACAGTTGCAGATGCCGCAACCCGAAAGAAGGGTCAGCGCAGCGAGTGCCGCCCCCCGAACCGACTGCGCCATGCCCGTCATAGAACCTGTCCCCCGCGAGAGAATCCCGTCGCCGGAGATTGTCATTTCTCCGCGCCGATTGCACCAGTCAGGTCACGGGCCAGATATCGAGCACGCCCAGGATCGCGCCGACTTTGCCCTCCTCGCCCAGCGGCGCGGCGAACAGTTCGTATTTGAGATGGCGCAGATTGGCATAGGCGACGCGACCTGACACGGCGAGCGGAACACCGACCTTGCGGATCTCGTCGAACACAAGGCCCCAGCGCGAAACCGTTTCCGGCGGAAGGGACCTTGAAATAGGTTGCCCGGAGAGCGGCCCGAATATCTCTTCTATCTTTCCGCCGGCAACACGCATCGTGTAGTCGACGGTGCCGTTCGCGCCGGTAACGACCTCGACAAGACCGACATGCGAGAGGAATTCGCGCATGTCGCGCGGCGCGATATCGCCGCGCGTTGGCATTGCTCGATTGCCCCGCAGATTCTTCCAGTAGTCACGGCCCTTGATCGTCGCGCTGCGCGTCAGCGCGAGCGTGCGGTCGACGAATACAGGCGGCAGGTCATCCGAAACATGCGGAAGCCCTTCATCGGGGGGACACATCGCACAAACCAATCGTTGCCAGGATCGATCGAACACAATGGTGACTCTTCAGGCGTCACACGCCGATCTCATGCTGCGCGAGGCGCCATTGTCATGAATCGTACGTTTCGATGCGCGGCTGATAGGCGCTCGCACCTCGGCGGGTCAAGCGGCAACAATGTGGCGAAAAAGCGTTCGCGCCGCCGTATAAGGCAGCGTTTTCCCGGCGATCACCGCCGCTTCAAGTTTTCTTGCCTCTTTTCCGAGTTTTTCGGTATTTAAAATCTCTTCCGCGACGACAGCTTGCATTTCGTTCCAGAACCAGCGGCGCGCCTGGTCTTCGCGCAATTGCCTCAAATGACCGCGCTTCACGAGCTTATCGTGTAAATCTTCCATCGCGCGCCACGCCTCGGCGATTCCGGAACCTTCGACCGAGGAAATCTGCATCACGCCCGGCGAGAGATTCGGATATTTCGGCCGCATCAGATGCAGCGCCGCGTGATAGTCCGCCGCCGCGCGCGTCGCAGCCGCTTTCAGGTCGCCATCCGCTTTCGTCACAAGCACGAGATCGGCGAGTTCCATCACGCCGCGCTTGATGCCCTGAAGATCATCGCCGCCGCCCGGCGACAGGAGCAGCACGAAGACATCGACCATTTCGGACACGGCAGTCTCGGATTGGCCGACGCCGACCGTCTCCACGATCACGACATCGAAGCCCGCCGCCTCGGTGAGCAGCATCGCCTCGCGGGTGCGCCGGGCGACGCCGCCGAGTGTTGTGCCGGCGGGCGAAGGCCGGATGAACGCGTTGGGATCGCGCGCCAGTTTCTCCATGCGCGTCTTGTCGCCGAGGATCGATCCGCCGGAGCGCCGCGACGATGGATCGACGGCCAGTACGGCGACCTTGTGGCCCTGTCTGGTGAGAAATGTGCCGAAGGCCTCGATGAATGTGGACTTCCCCGCCCCCGGCGCGCCGGAGATGCCAAGACGGATGGCGCCGCCGGCATGTGGTAGCAGGTCGGAGAGCAGGCTTTCCGCCTTCTCGCGATCGGCGGCTTTCGTGGATTCCACCAGCGTGATCGCACGCGCCAGCGCACGGCGGTCGCCGCTGCGCAGCGCGTCGAGCTCCTTTACCTTCCTCTCCGTCATAATTGGACCATCTTGGCAGCGAGACTTATATGTTGTGTGCGCTTGAAACCGCGCCGGCACCAAACCAGATTCGTATCCGGAGTAGCCTATGACGGAACTGCGCCGAATTCTCCTTGCCGCCGCGTTGGCGGGTCTTGCCGCAGCACCCGCTTCCGCCGCGGATTCCGGCGACGCGCTGGGGCTGGGCTACAGCATTGCCTTCTGGGCGATCCCGTTCGGCCACACCCATTATGACGGCAGAGTCTCCGAGAGCGCCTATTCGGCAAAGATGCATTTCGAGACCAGCGGCGTGGTGAGCCTCTTCTGGAAATCCAGGATCGACGCCACCGTCGCCGGCAGGATTGGCGAGCACTCCATCGAGCCGACGGTCTACGATTCCTATTCACAGGACCGCGACAAGCCGGTGCAGCGCGTGAAGGTGACCTTCGACAAGGATGTCCCCCAGACACTGGCCGAACCGCCCTACAACACGACCAAATATCCCGTGACCGACGACCAGAAGAAAAACGCCGTCGATCCGATGAGCGCGATCACCGCCATTCTTTCCGGCGTGCGGGTCACCGACAAGAATCCGTGCGGAACCGGTGTCCAGGTGTTCGACGGCCGCCGGCGCTACGATGTCGGCTTCACCTATGTGAAGGACGAGCATGTGAAGTTGGCAAATGGCCTGTTCAACGGGAACGCGCATCTTTGCCAGATCCACTATAACCAGGTCGCCGGCTACAAGCAGAAGATCGTGAAGGAAGGAAAATCCCTTCCTGACATGTTCGTGGATTTCGCAGACATCCCCGCGCCCGGCACGCCGAACGGTCACTACGTCGTCGCGGTGAAACTGTGGGCGTCGATGACACTCGGCACCGTCACCGCGACCATGGAAGACCTCAAGGTCGACGGTGCGCTGCCGCCCAGCGTGAAGAGCTGATCGATCCCGGCACACCGCTACAAGGTTGCGGCGCGAGAAGCCTCGATGGCTGCGCGGACGGCATGCATCTGCGGATTGAACCACCAGATGCTGCCCCAATGCATGAGGACGTAGGCGGCAATGCCTGCGATCCCCCAATGCGGATTCAGGAACGATAGAAGGCAGCAGAACGCGGCCCATGCCACCGCGCCGCAGTGGACCTGCAGAAGCTGGCTCAACAGCCGCCGGTCCACGGAGGAAGGTATCAACGCGTTTCGCGACATCG
This sequence comes from Rhizomicrobium sp., assembly GCA_035465595.1. Taxonomy (GTDB): domain Bacteria; phylum Pseudomonadota; class Alphaproteobacteria; order Micropepsales; family Micropepsaceae; genus Rhizomicrobium. The sequence continues at coordinate 7,617 of DATIVW010000199.1, forward strand.
CCAGATCCAGCGTGTAGATTCCGACAAGCACCGCGGCATTGGCGGAATAGAGCGCGGGGCCCAGGGGCTGTCCGGATACGCGCCCAGCGCCGCTGTAGTCAGCGGCAGCGTGCAGACGAACATCAAGGAGGCGACGGTCCGGATCAGATGGCCGAGATTGGTGCGCTCGTAGAGCACCGAGATCTGGTGGACATAGATCCAGGCCGACCCCGCCATGACGAAACTCAGAACGAAGCTCAACGCCTTGGGAACGAGCGCATGCCAGTAACGCGCAAGCTCCGCATCGCTCAGGTCCTGCGGCAGGCTCAGATTCAGGATCAGCAGCGTCAGCGCCACCGAATAGACACCGTCCACCAGTGCGTTGAGTCGTGAAAGATCGATGGCTGCGGGCGCATAGTGCCGTGCGCGCCAAGCCTCGCTCATTATTCCGCCGCGTGGCTGATGTGGCGCGCGCGGATGAGCTTGAGCACGTCGCGCGCAGCTTCCGGGATGTTGGTGCCGGGGCCGAAGATCGCCGCCACGCCCGCGCGTTTCAGGAAGTCATAGTCCTGCGCCGGGATCACGCCACCGACGACGACGAGGATGTCGTCCGCCTTCTGCTTCTTGAGCGCCTCGATCAGCATGGGCACCAGCGTCTTGTGGCCGGCGGCCTGGCTGGAGATACCGATGACATGCACGTCCGCCTCGATGGCGTCCTTTGCGACTTCCTCCGGCGTCTGGAAGAGCGGACCGATATCCACGTCGAAGCCGAGATCGGCGAAGGCCGTCGCGATCACCTTGGCGCCGCGGTCATGCCCGTCCTGCCCCATCTTGGCGACCAGCATGCGCGGGCGGCGGCCTTCTTCCTTGGCGAACGACTCGACATCGCCGCGGATGGCGGCGAACTCGTTGTCGCCTTCGTAGGCGCCGCCATAAACGCCGCTGATGGAACGGATTTCCGCGCGGTGGCGGCCGAAGACTTTTTCCATGGCGTCCGAAATCTCTCCCACGGTGGCGCGGGCGCGCGCGGCTTCCACAGCGAGCGCCAGCAGGTTTCCGTTGCCTTTCGCGCCTTCCGTCAGCGCATCGAGCGCGGCCTTGGTCTTGGCTTCATCGCGCGACGCCTTGGTCTTCTTGATGCGCGCAACCTGCCCTTCGCGGACTTTCACGTTGTCGACATCAAGCACTTCGATGGGTGCTTCGCTCTTCAGCTGGAACTTGTTCACGCCGACGATCACGTCTTCGCCGCGATCCACCCGGGCCTGACGGCGCGCCGCCGCTTCCTCGATGCGCAGCTTGGGAATTCCGGCTTCGACCGCCTTGGTCATGCCGCCCATCTTTTCGACATCGTCAATGATGGCGCGTGCATGCGTCGCCAGCGCATGGGTGAGCGCCTCGACGTAGTACGAGCCGCCGAGCGGATCGACCACTTTCGTCACCTGGCTTTCGTTTTGCAGGATGAGCTGGGTGTTGCGCGCGATGCGCGCGGAGAACTCGGTCGGCAGCGCGATGGCTTCGTCGAGCGAATTTGTGTGCAGCGACTGCGTGCCGCCAAGGACCGAGGCCAGCGCCTCGATCGTGGTGCGCACGACGTTGTTGTATGGATCCTGTTCGGTGAGCGACACGCCGGACGTCTGGCAATGCGTGCGCAACATCAGGCTTTCCGGATTGGTCGCGCCGAACTTGGCCATGATCTGAGACCAGAGGAGCCGCGCGGCGCGCAGCTTGGCAACTTCCATGAAGAAGTTCATGCCGATGCCGAAGAAGAACGAAAGCCGCGGCGCGAAGCTGTCCACCGCCAGTCCCTTGGCCAGCGCGGCGCGGACATACTCCATGCCGTCGGCCAGCGTATAGGCAAGCTCCTGCACCGCCGTCGCGCCGGCTTCGTGCATGTGATAGCCCGAAATCGAGATCGAATTGAACTTCGGCATCTTCTTCGCCGTGTATTCGATGATGTCGGCGACGATGCGCATCGAAGGCGTGGGCGGATAGATGTAGGTGTTGCGCACCATGAACTCTTTCAGAATATCGTTCTGAATGGTGCCGGAGAGTTTCTCCGTCGGAACGCCCTGCTCTTCGCCGGCGACGATGAAATTGGCGAGGATCGGGATCACCGCGCCGTTCATGGTCATCGACACGCTCATCTTGTCGAGCGGGATGCCGTCGAACAGGATCTTCATGTCCTCGACGCTGTCTATCGCGACGCCGGCCTTGCCGACATCGCCCGCAACGCGCGGATGATCGCTGTCGTAGCCGCGATGCGTCGCCAGATCGAAGGCCACCGACAGGCCCATCTGCCCGGCCGCCAGGTTCTTGCGATAGAACGCGTTGGATTCTTCCGCTGTGGAGAAGCCGGCATATTGGCGGATCGTCCACGGGCGGCCCGCATACATGGTGGAACGCACACCGCGCATGTAGGGCATCTGGCCCGGCAGGGAATTGACCTCGGCAATGCCTTCCAGGTCGGCGGCCGTGTAGAGCGGCTTCACGTCGAAGCCTTCCGGCGTGTGCCAGGTGAGCTCGGACAGCGGACGGTCCTTGAGCTCCTTCTGGGCCGCTTTCGCCCAGCTCTTCGGATCCTTGCCGCTCATGACGCCGTCTCCAACCAAATCGAGGGCCGGGAGTATCGCAGGCGCGAAATGAGCGTCAATTTTTGCCGTAGCGTCACAGAATGACGCTTCCGCAAATGTTCCGCCTACGGAGTGTTGAATCGGGCAGGTCGCAGGACCCCATAGATTCCGTGGATCACTACATCTAGAGCTCAACGAATCGTTGACATTCTATATGAAGTGTGAGAACAAAGGATGATACTGAGTCGGTTAGCGATTCGTCCCTGATTCGTGCCGGGGGCGTTCACGCCGGTTAACTGCCTATCCACAGAACCGTTCACAGTGGCTTTTTCGCCGCCTTGTAGAGGGTGCCGGAAGGCCCAATGTTGCGTCGATGACCCCAAAACAGATGCGTGGCGCCGGGCGAAACAGCGTCGGCCGCGTGGCCGCCATCCTCGGCCCCACCAACACCGGCAAGACCCACTACGCCATCGAACGCATGCTGGCGCACAAGTCCGGCATGATCGGCCTGCCGCTGCGCCTTCTGGCGCGCGAGGTCTACGACAAGATCGTGGCGCTGAAAGGCACCGCCGTGTGCGCACTCATCACCGGCGAAGAGAAGATCGTTCCACCCGATGCGCGCTATTTCGTCTGCACCGTGGAAGCGATGCCGGTGGGCCTTGGTGTTTCCTTCCTCGCCGTCGACGAGATCCAGCTTTGCGCCGATCCGGAGCGCGGCCATGTCTTCACCGATCGCTTGCTGAACGCGCGCGGCGAAGACGAAACGCTGTTCATGGGCGCGGAGACAATGCGCGGCGCGATCCAGCGATTCATACCGCACGCCTATTTCATCACCCGCCCGCGCTTCAGCGACCTCGCCTATACCGGGCACAAGAAGCTCACCCGCCTGCCCCGCCGCTCCGCCATCGTCGCTTTCTCGGCGGATGACGTTTACGGCATCGCCGATCTTGTACGCCGCCAGCGTGGCGGCGCGGCTGTCGTGCTCGGCGCACTCAGTCCGCGCACTCGCAACGCGCAGGTCGCACTCTATCAATCCGGCGACGCGGACTTCCTGGTGGCAACCGACGCCATCGGCATGGGCATCAACATGGATGTCGATCACGTCGCCTTCTCCGCGCTGGAGAAGTTCGACGGCTTCACCAATCGCCCGCTTCGTCCCGAAGAGATCGGACAGATCGCCGGGCGGGCCGGACGCCACATGAACGACGGCACGTTCGGCACAACCGGCGAAGCGGAAGGACTGGACGAAGAAACCGTCTCCCGCGTTGAAGGCCATCGCTACGAGCCGGTGCGTGTCCTGCAATACCGAAACTCCGCGCTGTCGTTCCATTCGCTGGAAGCCCTGCTCGGCACGTTGGACGAACCGCCGCCCACGCGCGGTCTCGTGAAGGCGCGGCCCGCGATGGATTACGCGTCCTTGCGTTCGCTCTCCGGCAATGAAGAGATCGCGGCGATGGCGCGCGCGCCGGCTGCCGTGAAACGGCTGTGGGATGCCTGCCAGCTTCCGGACTTCCGCAAGCTCAGCGTGGAAGAGCATGTAAAGCTCGTCGCGCAGATCTATCGCTTCCTGATGAGCGACGAAGGCACGATTGAAGAAGATTGGCTGGCGCGGCAGGTGGATCGCCTCGATGTCATCGAAGGCGATGTCGCCACGCTCTCCGGCCGCCTCGCGCAGATCCGCACCTGGACCTACGCCGCCAACCGTCCCGGCTGGGTGAAGGATGCCGGGCACTGGCAGGAACAGACGCGCAAGATCGAGGACCGCTTGTCCGATGCGCTGCACGAAACGCTGACGCAGCGTTTCATCGACCGGCGCACCGGCGTCCTGATGCGATCGCTGCGCGACGACGATGCGCTGAACCTCAAGCTTCATGACTCCGGCGCGGTATCGATCAGCGGCGAAATGGTGGGCCAGCTCGACGGCTTCCGCTTCACGCCGGATGCGCGTGCCGAGGGCATTCACGGCCGCACGCTGCGCACCGCGGCCATGCGGGCGCTGGAAGGCGAATTCCATGCCCGCACACAACGCCTCGCCGCGGCAGAGAACGCCGCCATCACGCTCAGCGAGCACGGCAAGCTGTGGTGGGACGGCGCCGTCGTCGGCAATCTCGAAACGGGCGCCAGCGCGCTCGCGCCGCGCGTCATCGTGCATACCGACGAGCAATTGCGTCCCGATCTGCGCGCGCAGATTCAAACCCGCCTCGACGCCTGGCTGGAGCAGCGCATAGCCGGGCGGCTCGAACCTCTCATTGCACTGCGCAACGCCGCCGATGCGAAACCGGGAACGCCGCAGGCCCTTCCCGCCGAAGCCCGCGGCCTCGCCTTTCAGCTTTGCGAAAATCTCGGCTCGCTGGATCGCAAGGAAGCGACGCTGCCGCCGGACGAACGCGCCGCTTTCCGTTCGCTCCGCGCCTTCGGCGTCCGCTTCGCGCGCCGCTCGATCTACATGCCGAAACTGATCCGTCCCGATGCTGCGGCGCTGCTCGCATTGCTTTGGGCGGTGAAGCACAGGCTCACCCAAATCCCGCCGCCGCCGCCCGCGGGCCTCACCTCCTTCGAGCCGGAACGCGACGTGCCGCGCGGCTTCATCGCCGCCGCAGGCTTCCGCATCGCCGGGCCGCGCGCTATCCGCATCGACATGCTGGACCGGCTCGAGCAGGAGCTGGAAGCCGCGGGCACAACCGGCACGAAGGCCGACGACGTCATCACAAGGCTTGTCTCGCTGCTCGGCACCGATCGCGCCACGCTCGATGCGGTCCTCGATGCGCTGCACTGGAAGCGGGTCGAAGTTTCCGGCGGCGAAACGCCCGCGATCGTGCTGCGCCACTCGCGGCCGCAAAGCCAGCAGCGCAAGCCGCATCCCAAGCAGAAGCACAAGCCGCAGGATCGCCCGGTGAAGATCGATCCCAACTCGCCCTTCGCGGGGCTGGCCGTCCTGGTGAACAAGCGTTGAGCGAAACCGGCATCCGCATCGACAAATGGCTGTGGCACGCGCGCTTCCACAAGACGCGCAGCCTGGCGCAGGCGGCGGCGGTGAAAGGTCACATCCGGCTCAACGGCCGGCGCGTCGAGAAGGCCAGCGCCGAAGTGCGGATCGGGGACACGCTTACCGTGCCGCGCGGCAATCAGGTCGTCGTTGTGCGCGTTCTGGGCTGTGGAATCCGCCGCGGTCCCGCGACGGAAGCGCAGGCGCTCTACGAAATCCTCAAGGACGATGTGCTTGATCCCCGGGCATCAGCGCCGTAAGTGACATCCGGCTTATTGTGAGAGTGCCATGACCTACGTCGTCACTGACGCCTGCATCAAATGCAAATACATGGACTGCGTCGAAGTCTGCCCCGTGGACTGCTTCTACGAGGGCGAGAACATGCTGGTGATCGACCCGGACGTGTGCATCGACTGCGGCGTCTGCGAGCCGGAATGCCCGCCGGAGGCCATCAAGGCGGACACCGAGAGCGGCCTGGAGCGCTGGCTCACCCTGAACGCCGACTATGCCAAGAAATGGCCCAACATCACCCAGAAGGGCACCCCGCCCGCCGATGCCAAGGAGCATGACGGTGAAGAGGGCAAGTTCGAGAAATACTTCTCGGACAAGCCGGGCGCCGGGGATTAGCCGCAGCAATGCCGGTTACCACATGAACGGTCCGTAACCTCAGTAAAATTAGGGGGTTATCGGGGCTGCGATGCCTTCGGGAAAGGCGGCCCGCAATCCTTTGAATCCATGACAGTTTCTAACAAAATTCGAATTATATTCCGTGAAAACAAGAGCTTGACTAAAGTAATTCTTCCATTTTGGGAGACTCTGTGATAGCTTCCCGATCCTCAGAAATATGCGAAAGGCACGCCCCCACCGGATTGAACCTTTGATCCGGCCGCCTCGCTCCGTTTCTGTTGCAGTGCAATGTGATTGCGGCAGGCCAGGCTGCGGTGTGGGCGCGTGCGGATTGGAATGGAAGATATATGACCACGGCTAAGACACAGACCCCTCCCGCCCCGGTTGCGAAGAAGACCCCGGCCAACTCGAACAAGAAGCTCGAATTCAAGGCGAACGATCACGTCGTCTATCCGACCCATGGCGTCGGCAAGATCACCAAGGTGGAAGAGCAGGAAGTGGCCGGCATCAAGCTGGAACTTTTTGTCATCACCTTCGACAAGGACAAGATGACGCTCCGCGTGCCGGTGGCCAAGGCCAAGGCCGTGGGCATGCGCAAGCTGTCCTCGCCGGACATCGTGGCGACAGCGCTCAATACGCTCAAGGGTCGCGCCCGCGTGAAGCGCACCATGTGGTCGCGTCGCGCGCAGGAATACGAAGCGAAGCTCACCTCGGGCGACCTCGTCTCCATTGCAGAGGTCGTTCGTGACCTGCATCGCGCCGGCGGCCAGCCGGAGCAATCCTACTCCGAGCGCCAGCTCTACGAAGCGGCCCTCGCCCGCATGGCGCGCGAAGTCGCCGCTGTCGAGAAGACCGACGAGCCGACCGCCGTGAAGCGCGTCGAAGGCATGCTGCTCAAGAAAGCTGCTTAAGAGCGGCCGATCAGGGTTGGCGTGGCGGCTGATTGGCCGCTCGCAAGAAATCAAGGCCCGGTGGAGACACCGGGCCTTTTGTTTTGCGCCTACTTCTGCGCCGGCCGCATATCCGGCAGCACTTCGATATTGGCCGGCGAGCCGATCTCGATCTCCGGGCCATTGTGCCACTCGATGATACCGCGCACGCGGATGAGCTTGCCGGCATAACTCGCCGGATCGATGTTGGCGGCGCGAAAGGCTTTCATGTCGCCCGGCGCGATGGTGACGGTGAAATCCTTTTTCCAGTCGCTGCCAAAATTCAGATAACCACGCGACTTGACGGACGCGCTGGTGACGCGGCCTTCCACGATCTGGAACGTGCCCAGATCGGCGGCAGACTCATTTTTCGCCCGGCGGATGGCATAGGCCGGCAACGCCCACAGCCCGGCGTGTCGCGTCCGCGCCTCGGTTTCCGCCGCATAGAGTTCTTTCACGCATTCCTGCCGGTCCGGCGATATCGCCACGCGCGCCAGCCCCTTGCGCAGCAGCGCGTCCTGCAGCCAGATCGCGCCATCATCGACCATGAAGATCTGACCGCGCACGCGGCTGTAGCGGTCCTGTTTCGGCGGCTGTGCCGTAACCGTCACCAGGTGTCCCGCCGCCAGATCGCTGAGCGCCGAAACGGCCCTGTCGGCGAGATCGGCGGGAGCATGGTCACGGGCGCCGGCGGGCAGCAAGACCCCCTCCAGCTTCACGGCGCGGCCGTCGGTGGCCACGAGTACGCCGTTCTGCTCCACGCGGGTGATCGCCAGGTCGGCGATCTCCACCGGCGGCGCACAGGCCGGCAGGGCCAGGGCCGGTGAAATCGCGAGCAGAAGGGGAAACGTCACAAGGATCAGGCGAAACATGGGGCGAATGTGCCTTGCGATTTGGCGAGGGGGAAGTGCGTCCGCTTCGCATGGTTGCGCGTTAAGCAACCGCAACCTCTCGCCCCTCTCCCCCGTGTCGGCCAACGGCATCAGCCCCGCCTTTATCACGGACCTGCGCCTGCTGATGGTGAACAGCGGCATCCGCCTGATCGCGGCCATCGTCATCCTGGTCGTTGGATGGATGGTCGCGACCTGGGCGAAGCGGTGGATCCTTGCCGCGCTCGAGCACCTGCCGCTCGATGCGACGCTCAAGCCGCTGCTCGCCTCGCTCGTCCGCTATGTCCTCCTGATCGTCACCGTCGTGCTCGTGCTCGATCAGTTCGGGGTGCAGACGGCCAGCTTCATCGCGGTGCTGGGCGCCGCGGGCATTGCGATCGGCCTGGCGCTGCAAGGCACCCTCTCGAACGTCGCGGCCGGCGTGATGCTTCTGATCCTGCGCCCGTTCCGGGTCGGACATTTCGTCGAGGTAGCCGGCGGACACCAGGGCACGGTGCGCGAGATCGGACTCTTCACCACGATCATCACCGCGCGCGATCTCTACTACGTTTCGATTCCCAATTCGGCGATCTTCAGCGCGACAATCATCAACTACACGCGCGATCCGACAAGACGGCTGAAGTTCAACATCCCGGTCGACCGGGTGAACGATCTGGAGATGGCAGAAACCGCGATTCTCGCGGCAGTGGAGGAAAACGCCGCGGTGCTGGAAACGCCGCCGCCCAGCGTCGTGGTGAGCGAGCTTCAGGAATACACAGCGGTCATGACGGTCCGGGCTTTTGTCCGCAGCCGGGATTACTGGAGGGTCATGTACGCGCTTCAGAAATCGGTGAACGCGGCGCTGAATGAAGCCGGGATCCTGATTGCCGTGCCGCGTCAGGCGGTTGCGAACCGCACCGAACCTCGCAATCCGCTGACCGAGCCGCCTCCGGCAAGTTCGTAGCCAATCGCCGGACGCATACCCAGCCCTGCGTTTTCAGAATTTGCCCTGCCCACACTTGGCCGCAATCGGCGAACAAGTCTATGACATCGGCGATGACGGAGGGCGTCATGGATCGTCAGTTCTATTTTCTCAAGGCAGGCGTTCTGATGCTGGCGATCGTCGCCGCTGGTGTCACGACGGGCTTTCAGATGGACAGGCTTTCGTCCCGACTCGACAGCGTGCATTACAGCGCCTCGATCTACGCCGATTGCGCGACGCATCGCGCAACGCATGCCTTCTCGCACGCCGTCGGCCAGGCGATGGACTGGCTGCGCGGGCGCTGACCGGCCGAAGCCGGTCTCGTTCGGCGCCGCGTTTGTGCAGCGTCAGAACTTGAACGCGCCGCCCAGCAGCGCCATGCCTTCGGTGTGACCGTTCCCGACGCGCCCTTGCAATTCGCCGGTCAGGTCGAAACTGGAACTCAGCGCAAGCACCACGGAGGCATCGACAACGCCCGCCATGCTGTCCATGCGCGCAGCGTTGATGGCGAAGCCGGTGCCGGCCAGACCATTGAGACTCGCCGTCACGGCCTGTTTCATATCGCCGAAATTACCCTGCAGTCCAAACTGCACGGCGGGACGGATGACGTCGCCATCTTCCAGCACATAGCTGTGCGCGAAGCGAAGTCCCGCCTCGACATAGCCCCGATTGGAATTGTCTGACGATACCGAGTAGTCGAGTGGGCCGACGCCCGTCTCAACGACAGCTGGACGGTGGAACTGGGCATAAGCGCCCTGCAAATAGGGCCGCAGATCGGGGATGCCGATGCCCGTGCTGATCTGCAGGAGTGCGCCCTCCGTGTCGCCGCCCGGACTGGACGACGCCGTGCCATAGCCGGGCAGCGACCGGCGTACGGTCCAGTCGTTGTGCAGGTAGAAAGCCTGGCCGTCGAACCAAGTTTCGCCGGCAACAAGGCGCCCGTAGAGCGCGGCATAGTAGGTCGGCCCGGAAGCCTTCGCAGAAGCAGCGCTCATATTGAGCGAATCGTGGCTGTAGCTGAATGCCACGCCCAGTGACGATGCATCGGCCCAGCTCGTGTCGATCCCGCCGACAAATCCGGTCGTGGTGTTGCGAAGGCCAAAATATCCGCCGCGGTTGTCCAGGTGATCGCTGGACGCCAGGCCCTTGACCCACACGCCGACGCTTCGGCACGTGCTGACCGAACCGTCCGGCCCGACATCGGTGCAATCGTTCAACCGGCCTTCCACCGTTTTCACAAGGCTCTGCGCCTGATCAAGGGTCGCCGCGGACACGCCGCCATAAACCTGCGCGTTGGCTTTGCTTTCCGTCACCAGGTCGACTTCCGTGTGATTGGACGGATAAAGAAGTGCGTACACTTGGTCCGGCGAGCCGCTGGCGGTCACGGTCGAGAATGTGCCCGAAACCGGCGCGCCCGTGACGATCTGATAGATCGCGGCGTTGTACGTTCCCGCATCGAAAGTCAGCGCGAGCGTGCCGTCCAAATTCGCCGCGCCGAGCGACTTCAGTTGCGATGCCTGGGTTGGTGAAACTTCGATGGCCAACGTGGCGTTCGCAGCCTGGGTGTACGAGCCCACGGTCAGCGTTCCGATGCTGCCGCCGGCCACCACGGTGCCGTTGTCTGCGACGGCGCCGTTGATCGTGCCGTGGCCTTTGAGCGTGGCGCCAGCGTTCACGAGGACGCCGCCGACATGGCTGTCCAGCACCGCGCCGGGATTGCCGGCATCTCCGACAATGAGCGTCGCACCGGAATCGATCGTTGTTGCCCCCGTAAAGGTGTTGACGCCGTTGAGCGTCTCCGTGCCGGCCGCGACGGTCAGGCTGCCGCCGGTGCCGCCGAACAGTCCGCCATCGTTTATGGCGCCGGAGAAGATTCCCGATGCATTGGTGAGCGTCAGCAGCTGGCCGCCAAGGCTGACGCTGCCCGAGCCGGTGAGCCCGGTGATCGACGCGCCTGCCGTCGTGCCGGAGATGTCGAATATGCCGTCGTCGGACACGCCGGAGGAGTCCGCAATCGAGCCGGAGCCGGTCAGCAGCAACAGCGCGCCGCTGTCGATCGTGGTGGCGCCGGTATAGGTGCTCACCCCGGCATTGTTGAACGAACCGGATTGAAGCGTCACGCTGCCCGTACCGGAGATCGGTATCGTTCCGCCAACGCCGCCCCCGCCGAAACTAAGCACCAGCGCACCGTTGTCGACGACCGCGTTGCCGGTGCCTGTCATATACGCCGGTCCCGTGCCGTCACCCCACTGAAGCGTCGCGCCGCTGTCGATGGTCACCGGTCCGCCGAGGCTGTCCGCGCCGGTCTCGACCACCGTTCCGCCGATCACTTCCACCGACCCCGTGCCGGAGATTGTTCCCCCTGCCGTCTGCGTGCCGGCGTAGTCGAACAGCAATGCTCCGTTATCGGCGATGTCGCCGGCCACCGAGCCGTTCGCGCTCGTGCCGTCGCCAAGCTGAAGCGTCGCGCCGGGGTCGATCGTGGTCACGCCGGTGTAGGTGTTGTTGCCGGTCAGGGTCTCGGTGCCGGCCGCGAGGGTCAGTCCGCCGCCGGTGCCGCCGGAGAACCCGCCATCGGCCAATACGCCGGAGAAGGTTCCAGACGCATTGCTCAGCGTCAGCGTCTTGCTGCCCAGGCTGACACCGCCCGAACCGGTAAGCGATGTGATCGTATTGCCGGCCGCGGTGCCGGAGATGTCGAAGACGCCGTCGTCCAGCAACCCGGAAGAGGTCGCGATCGAGCCGCCGCCGCTCATCAAGAACAGCCCGTTGCTGTCGATTGTGGTGGCGCCAGTATAAGTGCTCACTCCGCTGTCGTTGATCGAGCCGGACACAAGCTCCACCGTGCCCGATCCGGAGATCGGGACCGCGCCGGCGATGCCGCCGCCGCCAAAGTTCATGACCAGCGCGCCGTTGTCGACGACCGCATTGCCGCCACCGACCAGGAAGGCCGAGTTGCTATCGCCCCATTGCAGCGTTGCGCCGCTGTCGATGGTCACCGTTCCGCCGATCACGCTCGCTTTGGTCACGATCGTCGTACCGGCGACGATCTCCGCCGATCCCGTGCCGGAGATTGTTCCCCCTGCCGATTGCGTGCCGGCGTAGTCGAACAGCAATGCTCCGTTATCGACGATGTCGCCGGCCACCGAGCCGTTCGCGCTCGTGCCGTCGCCAAGCTGAAGCGTCGCGCCGGGATCGATCGTGGTCGTGCCGGTAAAGGTGTTGGCGCCGGTCAGGGTCTCGGTGCCGGCCGCGATGGTCAGCCCGCCGCCAGTGCCGGGGAAGCCTCCGGCATCCTGGATCACCCCCGAGAAGGTTCCCGACGCGTTGCTCAAGGTCAGCGTCTTGCTGCCCACTTTCACACTGCCCGAACCGGACAAGGTCTGGATCGACGTGCCGGCCGCTGTGCCGGAGATGTCGAAGATGCCGTTGTCGATGAGGTTCGACGAGCTGGCGATCGAACCGCCGCCGCTCAATTGCAGATCGCCCGCTGCATCGATCGTGGTGGTCCCGGTATAGGTAGCGACCCCGCTTTCGTTGAGCGAACCGGATTTGAGCTCCACCGTGCCGGGTCCGGAGATCGCGACCGAACCGGCGATGCCGCTGCCGCCGAAGTCCATCACCAAGGCGCCGTGGTCGTCGACGCTGTTGCCGGCGCCGACGAGGAATCCCGCGGATGTGCCGTCGCCCCACTGCATCGTGGCGCCCGGCTCGATCGTGACCGTGCCGCCGACCACGCTGGTGTTCGACAGGATCACCGTGCCGGTGAGCACGTCCACCGATCCGGTTCCTGAAATCGCGTTGGGCGCAGTGACCGGCCCGCCATAGATGAATCTGAGAAGCCCGTTGTCGGTAATGTCTCCTGCCAACGTTCCGGTCGTGCCGCCGTTGCCGAGCTGAAGCGTCGCGCCGGGATCGATCGTGGTCGTGCCGGTGAAGGTGTTGGCGCCGGTCAGGGTCTCGGTGCCGGCCGCGATGGTCAGCCCGCCGCCGGTGCCGGGGAAGCCTCCGGCATCCTGGATCACCCCCGAGAAGGTGCCCGACGCGTTGCTCAAGGTCAGCGTCTTGCTGCCCACTTTCACACTGCCCGAACCGGACAAGGTCTGGATCGACGTGCCGGCCGCTGTGCCGGAGATGTCGAAGATACCGTTGTCGATGAGGTTCGACGAGCTGGCGATCGAACCGCCGCCGCTCAATTGCAGATCGCCCGCTGCATCGATCGTGGTGGTCCCGGTATAGGTAGCGGTCCCGCTCTCGTTCAGCGAGCCGGATTTGAGCTCCACCGTGCCGGATCCGGAGATCGCGACCGAACCGGCGATGCCGCTGCCGCCGAAGTCCATCACCAGGGCGCCGTTGTCCGTGATGCTGTTGCCCGGGCCGATCAGGAATCCCGCGGATGTGCCGTCGCCCCACTGCATCATGGCGCCCGACTCGATCGTGACCGTGCCGCCGATCACGTTGGTGTTCGACACGATCATCGTGCCGCCGCCGACGCTGTCGGTGATGTCGAGCGCGCCAGCGCCTGAGAAGGTGCCGGTGAACGTGATCGTGTTACCGAATTCGTCGATCGTGTTGCCGGCGATATTCTCGACCGTGTAGTCGTTGCTGTCGATCACGCCGTTGTTGTCGATCCGCAGCGTGCCGCCCTGGAAATCCGGATCGACGGTAACGCCGACCTGCGATTGCAGGTAAAAGGCCTGGTTCGTATCGATCGGCGTATTCGCCAACGCCGCGGTTATTCCGATACCGCCTGCAACGCTCGCGACAAATGTGAGCGTCATCACCGCTGAACGCGATTTCCGTACGAACATATTGGCCCCCGAGCCTTGTCCAGGTGCATGCCGAAGCACTGCTTATTTAAACCGTATAACGTGTGGGGGAGCCTGAATAGTTACGGTTAGGGCGCGGGCGGGGATCGGACATAGTCCGAATAGATGCATTCATTTGAATGACCCAGATTGCGCGCCGGCCGCTACCCGCGCACCCAAGGGCGAGAGGATTGAAATAGCTAGCCCTTCAGAGCCTTCAGGCTGACGCCCTTGGGCGGCGGCACCGAATCCGGCACGAAGAAATCCGGCATTAGGTCCTTCGTCGGGTCGACTCGATATTGGTCGAAATCCGTCACGCCGTTCGCGGCGAGGAAGGTGTCGTCGATCAGGAAATTGCCGGTGAACTCTTTCGCCTTCTTGTTGAAGATGACGTAGGCGGCGTCGGCCAGGATATCGACCGTCCGGCAATGCTTCATGCCTTCGTCGCCGGCCAGCGCGTTGCGGATGGCGGCGGTGGCGATGCCGGTGCGCGGCCACAGCGCGTTGAAGGCGATGCCCTCGTCCGCGAACTCCGCCGCCATGCCCAGCACGCACATGCTCATGCCATATTTCGCCATCGAATAGGCAGTGTGGCCGGCGAACCATTTGGGATTCATGTCGAGCGGCGGCGACAGGTTCAGCACATGCGGGTTTACGGCCTTCTTCAGATAGGGAATGCAGGTACGGCTGACGAGATAAGTGCCGCGCGCATTGATGCCGTTCATCAGGTCGAAGCGTTTCATGTCGGTCTGCAGCGTGCCGGTGAGCGAAATCGCGCTGGCATTGTTCACGCAGATGTCGATGCCGCCGAACTTCGCCGCGGTCCGGTCCACGGCCGCCTGAACCTGTTCCTCGAAACGGATGTCGCAGACGATCGGCAGCGCCTTGCCGCCGGCCTTCTCGATCTCTTCCGCCGCCGTGTAGATGGTACCAGGCAGCTTTGGATGCGGCTCCGCCGTCTTGGCGGCAACGGCGACATTGGCGCCGTCGCGCGCGGCGCGCACGGCGATCGCCAGCCCGATGCCGCGCGACGCGCCGGAAATGAACAGCGTCTTTCCATTCAGGGACATCGCTTCCTCCGTTCTAGCTTCGCGTGCCGAAGCGCAGGCGGCGGCGGGAGCGTACCACATGCGATCCCGCGATCAGCTCGGCGAACCATTCCAGCCCCTCGACATGGCGGCAGATGATAGCAAGCGCGCCCGTCAGCGGCACGGCCAGGAACAGCCCGCCCACGCCCCAAACCAGTCCCCAGAACGTCAGCGACACGATAATGGCGAAGGGGCTGAGGTCGAGCGTGCGTCCCAGCAGCAGCGTCTCGATCACGCTCGTGAGCAGGAAATGCACCGCGAACAGCAATACCGCGATCAGGAGCGCCGGACCGAAGGCGCCGAATTGCGCCAGCGCCATCGCGGCGGGAAGCACCACTCCGACCGCGCCCACCGTCGGTATATAAGTCAGCACGAACATCGCCAGCGCCCAGAATCCGGCGAAGTCCACGCCCATCACCTTGAGCAAAGCATAAGTCACCACGGCCATCACCGCGCTCGCCAGAGTGCAGACGCCCAGATAGGTCTGCACCTGATGGCCGATGGCGCGAACCACCGCCTCGCCTTCCGCCTCGGTGTTGTTCTTCTGGAAGCGCGCGATCTTTTCGGGAATGTGTCCCTGCTCCGCCAGCAGGAAGCCGACATAGATCAGGATCAGCGTCAGATCGAGCAGCATGCCGCCGATCGAGACGGCGGCGACGCCAAGAAAGCCGCGCACGCTTTCGTTCTGCGCCAGCGAGGCCGCGTCGAGTGCCGGCAGCGGGATATGGAACGGCAAGTTCACTTGCAGCATCTTCTCGACCTTCTGCGCCAGCGCGGGCAGGTCGGTCGCCACCGCCGATGCCTGGTCGACAAGCACGAGGGCCACGAACCACAGCGACAGGATGATCGCCGCGAAAGCCGCCGACCACGCCATGAAGGGCGGAATCCTCTTCCGCTCCAGGAAATTCACCATTGCATTGATGACGGCCCACAGGATCAGCGCGAACACCAGCGGCACGAAGAACTCGCGCCCGAAGACGAGCAGCGCGAGCAGCACGCCGCCGCTGATGAGCCAGTTGCTGAGGCTTTGATGATCGACCTTCACGGACATGACAGCGCTCCCCCGAACGCAAACATCAGATGGTTTGATACCACTCGACGCCGTCCTTGTCCGGCGTTCGCGCAATCGTCCCGCGCCGCATAAGGCAGTTCAGATGGGCGATGCTCTCACCCGTCGCCATCCCATAGTTGCCGGACGTGATCTTGGCGCGGAAGAGTGCCGGAAACACATCGACGGCGCGCTTGGGCGTGGCGCACAGCGCGAGCAGCTTCTGCATCCCCTCTTCGTGGCCGTCGATCAACTCCTGCAGCCGCTCATGCGCGCCGCGGAACGGACGGTTGTGCGCGGGCAGGACGAAGACATCCGCGGGCAGCAGCGATTTCAGCTTGGCGCAGCTGTCCAGCCAGTCCTGCAGCGGATTGCCGTCGGGCTCGGTGGGAAACACGCTGACATTGGAGGAGATGCGCGGCAGAAGCTGGTCGCCGGAGATCAGGATATTGTCCTCGCGCGACCACAAGCAGGCATGCTCCGGCGCATGGCCGCGGCCGATGACGACCTCCCAGACGCGATTTCCGATGGCGATGCGCTCGCCTTCCTCGATGCGGCGGTAGGAATTGGGCAGGCGATAGACGCCCTTGCCGAAACCGCCGAAGCGCGTCCTGTAAAGTTCGAGCTGCTCTTCGGGGAAACCTGCGGCGCGATAGAAGCGCAGGCCCTCTTCCGGCGCCTCCTGGCCGGTGTCGGCGCAAAGATTGCGGCACATCAGATAGTCCGTGCGCGTCATCCAGAGTTCGACGTTGAATCGGCGCACCAGCCAGCCGGCCAGGCCCACGTGATCGGGATGCAGATGGGTGACGATCACGCGGTTGATGGGCTTGCCCGCCATCGGCCCTGTGAACAATTCCTTCCAGGCATTCGCCGTCGTCTCGTCGCGGATTCCGGTGTCGACGATGGTCCAGCCGTCGCCGTCCTCAAGCAGCCACAGATTGATGTGGTTGAGCTGCATCGGCAGGCGCATGCGAATCCAGTGAACGCCGGGCGCGATCTCGATGGTCTTCCCGAGTTCCGGGCGCGTATCGCCCAACGGATAGTCCAGATTCCTGCCCGGCCGGGTGGGGGCTTCCGCCTCGCTCAACACCATATCCTTTGTAAAAAACGCTCTTCATTCGACTATGAACGGCCAGCCTTGGGGGTCAAGGAAAACCGATACATTGTATATGCCCAACGTGGGTCGCGAAGCCTTTTTTGCCGCGTTATAAAACAAAGCTACTGTATTCGCGGAACAGGTCCGCCTATCAACCAACCCGGAGAATCGCCGACGATGGCCACTGCCGCCAACACCCGCACCCGCTACGGCACCGTGGCCATGACTTTGCACTGGCTCATAGCGGCGCTGGTGCTCACCAACATCTATCTTGGCCTGACCTTCGATTCCTACCCGAAGGGCGATCCGGCGCTGTTCCAAGTGGTGCAGATCCACAAGTCCATCGGCCTGACGGTTCTGGTTCTCAGCATCCTTCGGCTGGTCTGGCGGCTGGTGAACCCGGTGCCCCCGCTGCCGGCGGACATGAATCCCGTTCTCAAATTCGCCGCGCACGCAACGCACTTCGTTCTCTATTTCCTCATCATCGCGATCCCGCTGTCCGGCTGGGCCATGGTGTCCGCCGCGCGCGTGGGAATGCCGACGCGTTATTTCGGATTGTTCGACTGGCCGAATATCGGCTTCATCGCCGGCACGCCGCCGGACCAGAAAACGCCGCTGCATCACAGTCTCACAGAGACGCATGAAATCCTCGCGTGGTCCGCCATCGTGCTGGTCACGATCCACGTCGCCGCGGCCCTCTATCACCAGTTCCTCCGGCACGACAGCGTGATGAAGCGCATGCTGCCGGGAACGAGCGTCGCGGACCAGGCATGAAGCAACTTTTGGGAATCGCCGGCGCGCTGGCGCTGCTCGCCGCGCCGGCGCAAGCTGCGCATTGGAATGTGGATGCGGCGCACAGCAAGCTGGGTTTCACCGTGAGTTGGGCCAAGCAGCCCTTCACGGCGACATTCCAGACCTGGAAAGCGAACATCGATTTCGACCCGTCGAACCTCGCCGCCTCGAAGGCCGACGTCACCATCGCGATCGCCAGCGAGAACTCGGGCGACAGCGACACCGATGGCAATATTCAGGGCGGCATAGGCTTCGATGCCGCCAGGTTTCCCGCGGCGCATTTCGTCACCACCGGCTTCACGCACAAATCCGGAAACGACTATGTCGCGCAAGGAATGCTGACGCTGAAAGGGGTGACGAAGCCTGTCACCCTGCCCTTCAAGCTCGTCATCGACGGCAAGAAGGCGCACATGGCTGGCACCGCCGTCGTGATGCGCAACCAGTTCGGCGTCGGCTCGGGCGAATGGGCAGTCCCCGCTACAGTGGCGTGGGACGTGAAGGTGAATATCGACATCACGGCGACGCAGAACTGACACGCTGAAATCCTCATCGCGCTGCGCTACAATCACGTCATGCCTGCTGTCCTGACCAATCTGCGTGTCGCCAACGCCGCCGCCATAGCGCGCGCGGGCGAGATCATCCGTGCAGGCGGGCTGGTCGCGTTCCCGACGGAGACCGTCTACGGCCTCGGCGCGGACGCCACCAATGACCGCGCGGTGGCTTCCATCTTCGCCGCCAAGGGCCGCCCGCAATTCAATCCCCTGATCGTGCATGTGCCCGATATCGGGGCGGCAGAAGCGATAGTGACGTTCAACCCTCTTGCCCGAAAGCTCGCGCAGGCTTTCTGGCCCGGCGCGTTGACGCTGGTCCTGCCGCGCAAGGAGGCGAAGCTGTCGCTCCTGGTGAGCGCGGGCCTGGACACCGTGGCGGTACGCGCGCCGTCCGGCGCGGTCGCGCAGAAGCTGTTGCGGGCTGCGGGCGTTCCCATCGCCGCGCCGAGCGCGAATGTTTCGGGCCGCGTCAGCCCCACACTTGCAGCGCATGTCGCCGAAGAATTCGGTGAGAACATAGATCTCATTCTGGACGATGGCGCGGCGACGCTGGGCCTGGAGTCCACCGTGATCGGCTTTGATGGTGGCAAGCCGGTGCTCCTGCGACTCGGTGCAATGGCGAGCGAGGATATCGAGAACGTCGCGGGACCGTTGGCGACGCCCGGCACGAAGATCACCTCCCCGGGCCAGCTCATCAATCACTACGCCCCGCGCGCCGCGCTGCGTCTCAACGCGCGCGACGTGAAGCCCGGCGAGGCGCTGCTTGCGTTCGGCGCGGCAGTTCCCGAAGGTGCGGCCATGACGCTCAATCTCAGCGCCACGGGCGACCTCAGGGAAGCCGCCGCCAATCTGTTCGCCATGTTGCGCGAACTCGACGCCAGCGGCGCGAAAGGCATCGCGGCAATGCCGGTTCCGGAAAAAGGCCTGGGTGAGGCGATCAACGATCGCTTGCGCCGGGCCGCGGCGCCGCGCGCATGACCGACGTTACCGCCCGTTTGAAAGATATCGTCGGCGCCAAAGGCTGGAGCGACGATCCGTCCGAAATCGCGCCGCACCTGAAGGAATGGCGCGGCAAATATCAGGGCAAGTCGTCCCTGTTGCTGAAGCCGGATTCGACCGAACAGGTTTCGAAGCTCCTCGCCATCTGCAACGAAACGCGCACGCCGATCGTGCCGCAAGGCGGCAACACGGGATTGGTCGGCGGACAGATTCCGTTCCACGGCGAAATTCTTCTCGGCTTGGCGCGCATGAACAGAGTTCGCAAGGTCGATGCGGCGGGCATGAATATGATTGCGGAAGCGGGCTGCACGCTGGCCGCCGTGCAGGACGCGGCAAGTAAGGCCGACAGGCTGTTTCCGCTCTCCATCGCGTCGGAAGGCTCCGCCACCATCGGTGGCAATGTCTCGACCAACGCCGGCGGCGTGCATGTCCTGCATTACGGCAACATGCGCGACCTGGTGCTCGGCGTCGAAGCCGTGCTGGCCGATGGCCGCGTGCTCAACCTGCTGCGCACCCTGCGCAAGGACAACACCGGCTACGACCTCAAGCAGCTCTTCATCGGTGCGGAAGGCACGCTGGGCATCGTCACCGCCGTGGCGCTGAAGCTGTTTGCAAAGCCCGCAGAGCGCGTCACCGCGCTGGTCGCCCTTCACGATCCGCAAGTCGCGGTCGATCTGCTCGCGCGTTTGCAGGACGCGACCGGCGGCATGATGTCGGCCTTCGAATTGATGCCGCGCATCGGCATCGACTTCGTTCTGGCCCATATTCCGGGCACATCCGATCCCCTCCCGACACCATCGCCCTGGTACGTGCTGGCGGAAGCTAGCGGCGGCGCGAACAGCCACCTGGAAGACGCGATGGAGAATGCCCTCTTTTCTTCCGATCTCGTCACAGATGCCGTCATCGCCAAAAGCGAAACGCAGCGCGCCGCGCTATGGAAGCTGCGCGAAAGCATGAGCGAGGCGCAGAAACCCGAAGGCGGTTCTATCAAGCACGATGTCTCGGTGCCCATCGCGGACATTCCGCGCTTCCTCAAGGAAGGCATCGAAGCGGTGGAGAAACTCGTTCCCGGCGTTCGCCCCGTGCCGTTCGGCCATATCGGCGATGGCAACATCCATTTCAATTTCAGCGTACCCGAAGGCGGCGATAACGCCGCGTTCCTTGCGCGCTGGAACGAGATCCAGGACGCGGTGCATGACATCGTGAACCGCTATCACGGCTCCATCAGCGCCGAACACGGACTCGGCATCATGAAGGTGCACGAGGTCGAGCGGTACAAGAGCGCTGCAGAACTCGACGTGATGCGCGCGCTCAAGCGCACTCTCGATCCCAACAACATCCTCAATCCGGGGAAAGTGGTGGTGGTCTAAGCTGCGCGCGGCAGGACTGGCTTAGGTTCGGCCGTCGTCGCCGCGAGTTGCGGCAACGGTCTGACGCGCGCGTGGGAGAAGGCGCTCAGGATCGCCGTCGAGACCGTCGCGGCGTAGGGCGTCGCCTGGATGGCAAGCATTGTCATCCACAGCATGACGGCCGGGCTCTCGTACCAGCGGTCGCCGAACATCGAGACGAATGCGAGCGCGCAGCCCAGGAACAGCACTGTCTCCTGCCACGCCATGCGCAGCACCTGGCTCAGCTTCGCCGGATCTTCGCATTTGGGCGTGCGCATGAAGGGCTTGGAGCGGGTGAAGATGCCTGCCCACACCGCCTTGGCGACGGTGTGCGTGAGCGCGAGGCCGGCCACCGAAGCGGCGAGAGCGCCGAGGAATCCGGAACGCACCTTCTGCGGATAGAGCAACATCGTCTTGATGAGCTTGACGCCGAACAGGGCGAGCGCCGTGCCCGAAAGTGCCGCCATCGGCACGTCGAACTCCTTGGGGTCGAAGAACATCAGCGCGGTCCATGTCAGCGCAATGGAGGTCACGGCAAGGCCCAGCGCGTCCGAGATCCACGGCAGCCAGCCGGAGATGAACTGGTAGCGCTGGCCCCAGCTGAGTTTCGTCTCCCCCGCGAAGAACGCTCCGGCGTGGCGCTTGAGGATCTGCATCGCGCCATAAGCCCAGCGATAACGCTGCATCATGAAGGCGCCCAGCGTGTCGGGGATGAGGCCCTTGCCCATGCTTTGCGGGATGTAGGCGGCGCTATAGCCGGCTTCGAACAGGCGAAGCCCAAGCTCCGTGTCCTCGGTGATGCACCATTCGGCCCAGCCTCCCACCTCGTGCAGCGCATTGCGGCGCACGATCGTCATGGTGCCGTGCTGGATGATCGCGTCGTGTTCGTTGCGCTCCACCATGCCGATGTGGAAAAAGCCCCGATATTCCTCGTAGCACATCGCCTTGAACAGGTTCTCGTGGCTGTCGCGATAATCCTGCGGGCCCTGCACCAGCGCGATCTCCGGCGAAGCGAAGAACGGCATGGCGCGGCGCAGCCAGAACGGCTCGACCTGATAGTCGCTGTCGATGACCGCGATGTATTGGGCCTTCGGATCGGTGAGCTTCAGCGCAATGTTCAGCGCGCCGGCCTTGAAGCCCTTGACGCCATCCTGATGGAAGAAGCGGAAGCGCGGTCCAAGCGCCGCGCAATGGGCCTGCACCGGAAGCCAGGTCGCTTCATCCGGCGTGTTGTTGTCGAAGACGATGACTTCGAAGTTCTCGTAATCCAGATGCGAGAGCGCGTTGAGCGTGTCGATCACCATCGCCGGCGGCTCGTTGTAGCAGGGAACATGGATGGAGACGGCCGGCGCTCCCGCCGGTATCTCGGCGCGCACCGCGCGGCGCTCCACGCGCCACAGGCTCGCCGCCATCTCGATGCCTTC
>DATIVW010000200.1:0-3230 GCA_035465595.1 Rhizomicrobium sp.
TTTGGTAGAAGCAGAAAAAGAGATCGTTCTCGTGCCCGACAGGGAAGACCAGCCAGCAGCCCCCCGCGACGTCACCGGCATCAATCCGGAGCATCTGCGCATGGCGGAGGCGCTGCTGTTCGCCGCCAGCGAGCCGCTCGATGCGAAGGCCCTGGGTGCCTCGCTTCCGGATGGTGCGGACATACCGGCGATCCTGAAGGAACTTCAGGCGATCTATGAGAAGCGGGGTGTAACCCTCGTCTGCGTCGCAGAAAAATGGCAGTTCCGCACGGCGCCAGATCTGGCGTTTCTCCTGCGCAAGGAACAGCCGGAGCAGAAGCGGCTCTCCCGCGCCGCCATCGAGACGCTGGCGATCATCGCCTACCACCAGCCTGTCACCCGCGCCGAGGTCGAGGATATTCGCGGCGTGATGCTCTCCAAGGGCACGATCGACGCCCTCATGGAGATCGGCTGGGTGAAGATCCGGGGCCGCAAGCGCACGCCCGGCCGCCCGGTCACCTATGGAACGACGGAGGCATTCCTCATCCAGTTCGGCCTGGAGAGCGTGAACCACCTTCCGGGCACGGATGAGTTGAAAGCCGCCGGTTTCCTCGAGGCGCTGCCGCCGTCCGGCTTCGACGTTCCCAATCCATCCGACCAGCTTGGTCCCGACGAAGACCCCTACATCGAGGGCGAAGACGAGCAGCCTGAGCTGGCCACGGGCGGACCAGAGCCGCTGTAGACGGGCTTCGCATCTGCTTCGGCGGCGCGCAGCGCCCGCCGGTCCGGTCAGGCCGTTTCGGCGCCGTCGAGCTTGACCACGACAGCCTTGCCCTTCGATAGCGCGATGCCGAGTTCGCCCTTGCGCAGGGCGAGTGCATCGTTGCCAAAGACTTCCGCGCGCCAGCCATGCAGTGCCGCGACGCCGTCATCCTCGAACGCGGCGAGGCTTTCGATGTCTTCGGCATTGGCGATAAGGCGCGGTGCGACACGCGCATCCTCCGCACGAAGACGCAGCAGCGTCCTCAGCAGGTCGATCGCTGCCTGCGATGGTTCTCGCTTGCGGCGCGCCTTCTCCGGCTCGATGCCTTCGGGCGGCGCCGCATGGCGGCCCAGCTCGATGGCATCCATCAGGGTCTTGCCCATGCGCGAATTGGCGAAGCCCTTCGGTATGGCGCGGATGCGTTCCAGACCTTCGGCGGTTTCTGGCGGATGGGCGGCGATCTCCAGAAGTGCTTCGTCCTTCAACACGCGGCCGCGCGGAATATCGCGCGTCTGCGCCTCGCGTTCGCGCCAGGCGGCGAGGGCGGCGAGCATCGCGATGAAGCGCTTGCTCGTCGTCCGGGCCTTCAGGCGTTTCCAGGCGTTTGCCGGATCCATGGCGTAGAGCGCAGGATTCTGGAGCGCCGAAATTTCCTCTGCGACCCAGGATTCGCGATGCGTGCGCTTCAGCTCCGCGTCCAGCGTTTCGTAGATCGTCCGCAGATGCGTGACGTCGCCGAGAGCATATTCGAGTTGCTTGTTCGTCAGCGGCCGGCGGCTCCAGTCGGTGAAGCGTGACGACTTGTCGATTTCGGCTCTGGCGATGTTGCGCGCCAATGTTTCGTAAGACGCGGCGTCACCAAAGCCTGCCACCATGGCTGCGACCTGCGTGTCGAACAGCGGAGCGGGAATGACGCCGCCCTGCTGCTGGAAAATCTCGATGTCCTGCCGTGCGGCGTGAAACACCTTCACGATCTTCGGGTTCTTGAGGAGTTCGTAGAACGGTTTCAGATCGATGCCATCCACCAAGGGATCGATGATGGCTGCGACGCCGGGCGATGCCACCTGGATGAGGCAAAGCTTCGGCCAATAGGTCTGGTCGCGCAGGAATTCTGTGTCGAGCGCGAGATAGGGCGCGCTCGACAGCTCCGCAATCAGGGCCTTCAGATCGGCCGTGTTCGTGACAATCCGCATTCTCCGGCTATAGCGGATTCGAGGCGCTGCCGCGCCGGGGAAATGCCCTCTTTAGTGCGGCGAAAGACCCACTGTCCGCCCCGGGAAGCCGGCCGCATCGAAATACCGGGTTCCACCGACCCGCTGATATTCGAGGACGGTCTTCTGGCCACTGGTCGCGGGTGCCGACGCTTGCCAGCCCTTGGTCACGGTCACCTTCTTGCCGCCCTTCAGGGCTTCGCCGGCGACGCGGCCACGAAGGCTGCCTTTCGAGGGGGTGTCCAGCCCGAGGATATGCGCCAGCGTCGGGGTGATGTCCGCATTGCTCACGGGGGCCGGGTCGGCATATCGGCTTTTGAAGTCAGGACCCGTTGCCGCCATGAAGTTGCGGGTGTCGGCACGGCTGAACGTTCCGTGCATGCCCTGGCCGGTCTCGAGCGTCGTATCCGCCATCTCCGCGGCGCACATGAGGACGGGCTTGCAGCCCGGAATGACATGCGAGGCAAAGCTCACGATCATCGACGGCTGCGGCGTGAGCGCCGAGCCGTGGAGATTGATGGCGCTGAGCGGCAATGCGCCGGCAACGCTTCCCAGGCTGTCGTTCACGAAGATGCCGCTGATGTAATCCTCGCGCGCGAGGATGTCCGCGATTTTCGCCACGAGATCTTTGGCGTTGGCGCCCGGCAGATAGATGTGATCCGAGCCGCCGTTGGAGACCACCACGACATCCGGATTGGCCGGATCGGCGCCGAGGATCGCATTGCCGAACGACGGCAATTCACCGTTCTTGTAGTCCACCGGCTTGTTCAGCTGGAACGGATCGTACATCGGCATGGCCAGCGCATCGGCCAGATCGATGGCGACGATCCCCGGCGGCGCTTCGCCGGGCGGCACGCGGCCATACGTTATCTTCGCCGCAGCGCTTGTCTGGCTGTGCCGGTCGATCGTCGAGAAGCCGTGATCGGCAGTGACGAATACATCGGTCGTCTTGTCCAGGCCTTGCGCCTTCAGAGCGGCGAGCAGCGCCGCCAGCGTGTCGTCCGCGTCCTTGATGCCGGCGCGGCCGGTCGGTCCGTTGATGCCGGGGGTGAGCTTGCCGAGGCTGTCCTTCTGGCTGTGCTGCGAGGCGTCGGCATCGCGAGACCAGAACACCATCGCGAAGGGATGGCCGGACGACGCGAGTTTCGGCAAGACGACCTTCGTGGCCACCGCGATCATGTATTGCTGCTGCTCATTGTTGGGAACGTTCGTCTTTGGCGCCGTCGCCGGGAGGCCCGCCGCCTTGATCGCGTCGTTGATCTCCGGTGCGACGGCGA
>DATIVW010000201.1:0-1815 GCA_035465595.1 Rhizomicrobium sp.
CAGCGCCAGCGTTCCGCCTTCGCCGTCATTGTCCGCGCGCATGATCAGCACGACGTATTTCAGCGTCACGACGATGACGAGCGCCCATATGATCAGCGACAGGGCGCCGAGCGTGTCGTCATGTCGGGGAAACCTGCCGCCGGTGGCGAGTACGGTTTCGCGCATGGCGTAGAGCGGGCTCGTTCCGATGTCGCCGAACACCACGCCGAGCGCACCCAGCATCAGCAACCAGTTGCGCTTGCGGTCTGTCGTGGGTGCGACATGCGCCGTCGGCGGGCGCTGCGGATCGCCTTCCAGGGCGTCGCTCAAGATGGGCCGGGGATCGCTCACGGCATTTTGGGAGGTTGGTTCATCCACCGGACAAGACGCTCATGGCACGCAACCGCGCAGGCTTCAGCGCCTTGGTTTTTCAAATGCGCACGATATCCCGCGCGCCGGTCAAGGGCGCGGACCATAGCCCCCCGCGCTCCAAAGGCAACGGGGCGCGGCGGCATGGCGCGGACGCGCGGTCAAGTGTTTGATTTATTTGAAATAATTATCAGGAGTTGTCGGCAACCAGTGGGTTGTCGCGGCTTGGCCCGATGAAGCCTTGCACCAGATAGATGCGGGTCCCCCAGGCGCCGATGCGTTCGTTGTAGACCTTCACCTGGCTCCAGTCGTTGTCCGGACTGACGTCCACCACCGGATCGTCGGTGAAGACCGCGCCGTCATTCAGCCAGTTGGCATGATCGACGCGGATTTCCCTGTCGGACACCATCGCCGTGACGACGGCGACATGGCTGCGATGCGGACCGGCATAGCCGGTGAGAACCAGGATCGACCCCAGCTGTGGAACTTCGCCGCGCGCGTAGAGCCCTGCGGCCTTGTCCCACCAATCGGCGGCATCGCCGTAAATCTTCACCTGCGAATGGTCGCGCGCGAACGGCACGCATTGCAGCGGCCCGCCGGAGGATTCCGCGCCGCTCCAGCCGGGCGTATTGCCGGAATATTCGGGTGCGCTCGCGCAGGCTGCCGTCAGAAGGCAAAAAGCGGTCACCGCCGCGAGCCGGAACTGAGACCCCACCATCATAAAGCCCCTTCATACCGCTCTAGCTGGCGGCGACCGTGAAGGCATCATACGCAGCGCTTTTCAAAGCTGCGTAAGACAATTCGCTAAGATTTGATCAATTCAGGCTAGAAGCTGTTCGTTAAGCGTTTCTTAACGCCGACAGTTACTCGCCAGGCCCAGCGTCGCGCGCGGGCAGGCGCGCCATTGTTCCCTGCCAGCCCATGCCGCCAATAAGAAGAAGCCCGGCGGCTGCGATAATGAAGAAGGGCAGGCTCCAGGCCTGTTCCGTCAGGGCGAATACCGGAAGCGAGATACCGGCGACAAGTTCCGGGCTACCGCGCCATCCACCGACGATCACTGCGCCCGATTTGGGCGTGCGCGTGAAATCCATCGGCGTTCCCGCGAAGGCTTCATAGGTCGCGCGCGCGTTGGAAAGCACCAGTCCGCTCGGAAACACCATCGCCAGCAGAAGCGACGGCAGGAAGTGCGCTTCGCGATCGCGTCCCAGCATCTGCTGGCCGAGCCGGAGATAGAAAAGGCTCGTCGAGATTCCGAGCGCCGTGACGAAGAGGCCCAGCATGGCCACGCTGTCGAGATAGACGGCATCCATGTACATCAGCACCAGACTGATCACGGCGCTGACGCCGGCGAGCAGATAAAAGCCGAACTGGCACATCTGCAGCGTCATGGCGGTCTTGATCCATACCGGGAAATTGCTTGCCCAGATTTGCGGCAGAAGCTTGCGCGCGCATTGCGCATGGCCCTTG
>DATIVW010000202.1:0-3809 GCA_035465595.1 Rhizomicrobium sp.
CTGGCCGAGAGAACGCCAGGGCTCGTGCTCACCATCGTGCCGGTGACGGAGCACGGCCGCATCGATCCCCTGGCGTTCCGTTCGTTGCTGATGAACGGCAAGGGCCGCGTTCTTGTCTCCCTGATCTTCGCCAACAACGAGACCGGTGTAATCGAGGATATCGCGGGACTTGCCGCGATCCTTCGCAAGGAAGGCGGCGAGGGTGCATTGCTGCATGTGGATGCGGTGTCGAGCGGCTATAGCCCGATCCGCTTCTCCGCCTGGGGCGCGGACTATCTGTCACTGGCATCGCACAAGATCGGCGGGCCGCAGGGAGCAGGTGCGTTGATCGTGCGCGAAGGCGCGCCATTGTCCCCATTGTTCAACGGCTCGCAGGAAATGCGCCGACGCGCCGGCACACAGAATGTGATCGGCATCATCGGCTTTGGCGCCGCCGCGCGGGCGTTGCAGGCGAATTTCGATGCCGAGAGCGAGCATGTCGGGACATTGCGAACCTATTTCGAAGAGTCGTTGCGCAACCTGGAACCGAATGCGATCGTGTTCGGCACCCATGAAGTGCGGCAGAGGAATCTCTCCTGCTTCGCCATTCCGCAGCTTCAGGCGGAGAATACCTTGATGGCGCTGGATTTGGACGGCATCTGCGTCAGTTCGGGCGCCGCGTGTTCGTCCGGCAAGGTTTCGCCGTCGCATGTCCTCGAAGCCATGGGCGTGGACGAAAGCCTGGCGCGGTGTGCCCTGCGCGCGAGCTTCGGGCCGGAACATGGCGTGACAGAGATCGACGCGCTGATCCATTCTCTCAACCGGTTGATGGGCCGCAAGCTCGCGCTCGCCGCGGCGGGAGGCGCCTGATGGCCACGATCGAGACCCGCGAAAAGATCGCCGAGCTCGGCGACAAGTACAAATATGGCTTCGTCACCGATATCGAGATGGAGCGGGCGAAGAAGGGGCTGGACGAAGACACCGTTCGCTTCATCTCGGCCAAGAAGGGCGAGCCGGAATGGATGCTGGAATGGCGTCTTTCGGCCTTCGCGCGCTGGAAGGAGATGCACGAGCCGAACTGGGCGCGGGTGCATTACCAGAAGATCGACTACCAGGACGCCTATTACTACGCGGCGCCGAAGAACACGCCCAAGAAGCAGTCGCTGGACGAGGTCGACCCCAAGCTTCTTGAAACCTACAAGAAGCTCGGTATCCCCCTGCATGAGCAGATGGCGCTGGCCGGTGTGGCCGTGGACGCAGTGTTCGACTCCGTGTCGGTGGCGACCACCTACAAGGAGAAGCTGAACGAAGCGGGAGTGATCTTCTGTCCGATCTCAGAAGCAATCCGCGATCACGGCGAGCTGGTGAAGAAATATCTCGGCTCGGTCGTGCCGGTGACGGACAATTTCTTCGCGACATTGAACTCGGCGGTATTCTCCGACGGCACGTTCGTCTATGTGCCCAAGGGCGTGCGCTGCCCGATGGAACTCTCCACCTACTTCCGCATCAATGCGAGCGAGACGGGGCAGTTCGAACGCACGCTGATCATCGCAGATGAAGGTTCCTACGTTTCCTATCTGGAAGGCTGCACCGCGCCCAAGCGCGACGAGAACCAGCTGCACGCCGCGGTGGTCGAGCTGGTGGCGCTCGAAGGCGCGGAGATCAAATATTCCACCGTCCAGAACTGGTATCCCGGCGACGAGAATGGGCTGGGCGGCATCTACAATTTCGTGACCAAGCGCGGCGATTGCCGCGGTGCGCGCTCCAAGATCTCGTGGACGCAGGTGGAAACCGGCTCCGCGATCACCTGGAAATATCCCAGCTGCATCCTGCGCGGAGACGACAGCGTGGGAGAGTTCTATTCCATCGCCATCGCCAACCATTTCCAGCAGGCCGACACCGGCACCAAGATGATCCATCTGGGCAAGAACACGAAGAGCCGGATCATCTCCAAGGGCATCAGCGCCGGCAAGGCGCAGAACACCTATCGCGGCCTCGTCAGCGTGCATCCGCGCGCGGAGAAGGCGCGCAACTACACGCAATGCGACTCGCTGCTGATCGGCGGCGAGTGCGGCGCGCACACGGTTCCCTACATCGAGAGCCGCAACAAGTCAGCGCGCATCGAGCACGAAGCGACGACGTCGAAGATCGCGGAAGACCAGCTCTTCTATTGCCTGCAGCGCGGTATCCCGCAGGACGAGGCGGTGTCGCTCATCGTCAACGGCTTTTGTAAGGAAGTCCTGCAACAGCTGCCGATGGAATTCGCGGTCGAAGCGCAAAAGCTCGTTGGCATCAGTTTGGAAGGCAGCGTCGGTTAGTCATGCTTGAGATCAAAGACCTTCACGCCACCGTCGATGGCAAGGAAATCCTCAAAGGGCTGACGCTCAGCATCGGCGCCGGCGAGGTGCACGCCATCATGGGACCGAACGGCTCCGGCAAGTCCACGCTGTCTTACGTGCTGGCGGGTCGCGCGGGATACGAAATCACAGGCGGCTCGATCAAATACAAGGGGGAAGACCTCGCCGCCATGTCGCCGGATGCGCGCGCCGCGAAGGGCGTATTCCTCGCCATGCAATATCCGGTCGAGATTCCGGGCGTCACCACGCTCACCTTCCTGAAGACCGCGCTGAACGCGCAGCGCCGCGCGCGCGGCGAGAAGGAAGTGGACGCGGTCGGCGTATTGCGCCTCGTGCGCGAGAAGGCCGCGGCGATGAAAGTGTCGGAAGAGATGCTGAAGCGCGCGCTCAATGTCGGTTTCTCCGGCGGCGAGAAGAAGCGGCTCGAAATCCTCCAGATGGCACTTTTCCAACCTACGCTGGCGATCCTCGACGAGACCGACTCCGGCCTCGACATCGACGCGTTGAAGCTGGTGGCGGAGGGCGTGAACGCGCTGCGCGCGCCGGATCGCGCGATGCTGGTCATCACGCATTACCAGCGCCTCTTGAATTACATCGTGCCGGACCGAGTGCATGTGCTGGCGAAGGGCCGGATCGTGGCCGAAGGCGGCAAGGAGCTTGCGCTCGAGCTGGAAGCCCAGGGCTACGAACAGATCATCAAGGACGCGGCCTGATGGGTGTGCCCGCCACCCTCGCTGCCCGCCGCGCGAAGGCCCGCGAGAGCTTCCGCGCCTTCGGGGTGCCCAGCCGGCGCGTCGAAGACTGGAAGTACACGGATATTCACAACGCTATCGGCGCGACCGACGTGGAGCAGGCGGGTCGCGCGAAGTGGACCGCCGATGTGTCTGGCGGCATCGAGTTGTTCGATCTTTCCAAGAGCAAGGCGCCCGATTGGGTGAAGCAGCATCTTGGATCGATCACGAGCACCGGAAGCATGGACGCGGCTTCTTTGGCTTTCGCCAAGGGCGGCTTTGCGCTGCGCGTACCAGAGAACATGACGGGCAAAGCGCGAATTTCGTTCAAAAGCGCCGGGCAGGCGCGGTTCCTGATCGTCGTGGAAGAGAACGCGGCGCTGACTCTCATTCAGGATAACAAAGCGTTGGCCGGCTTCCGCAATATCGGCGTCGAAGTCTTCCTGGCTGCTGGCGCGCACTTCAGCCATGTCAGCCTGTCGCCTGCAGATCACCAGGCGGTTCAGGTAGTGGAATTGTCGGCGCAACTGGAGCGCAACGCGGTCTATCGCGGGCACTATGCGGATTTCGGCTCGAAGGTTTCGCGCACGGAGCTGCATGTCGCTCTGGCCGGCGAGGGCGCTGAGGCGCATCTATCGGGTGTCGGCCTGTTGAAGGATGGCCATGCCGACATCACCACGCATGTGACGCATGCCAGCGGCAAGACGCTGAGCACGCAGCTCTTCAAATATGTGGCGAAGGG
>DATIVW010000203.1:0-9605 GCA_035465595.1 Rhizomicrobium sp.
ATTGCGGCCGCCCAGAATAAGCTGCTGCGTCTGGGCGAAAAATTCGATCTCGCGGATACCGCCGCGCCCGAGCTTCACGTTATGGCCCGCGACCGCGATGGCGCCATGCTTTCCGTGTGCATGGATTTGCCGCTTGATGGAATGGATGTCCTCGATCGCGGCGTAGTCCAGGCTGCGGCGCCAGACAAAGGGCTTGATGGTCTCCAGGAACGCCGCGCCCGCAACTGCGTCGCCGGCGCAAGCGCGCGCCTTGATCATCGCCGCGCGCTCCCAGTTCTGGCCCATGCCCTCGTAATAAACCTCCGCGGCATCCGTCGAGATCGCGACCTGTGTCGCGCCGGCGTCCGGCCGAAGCCGCAAATCGACGCGGAAGACATAACCGTCGGCGGTGCTTTCGCTAAGAAGCTTGACCAGCCCCTTCACGATGTCGACGGCGGCCCCCCTGGCATCATCCCGCTTGCGGTAGGGAAAGCGTCGCGGATCGTAGAATATGACCAGATCGACGTCGCTGGAGTAGTTCAGCTCGAACGCACCGTACTTGCCCATCGCCAGCACGACGAGACCCGTTTCGGCTTCCAGCCTTGCCGGATCGTTCGCGTCCAACCCGTTCTGTTCGGCGGCGTCGCGCAGAAGAAGCCGCAGCGCGGCGCTGATGCACACGTCCGCAAACTGGCTAAGCGCACGCGTGACTTCGGACAGCCCCCAGGCACCGCCTATGTCGGCAAGCGCGATCGTTAGCGCCACTTCCCGTTTGGCACGCCGCAACACCCGCATGGCGGTCGCCATGTCCGCCTCGGTTGCGATTTTATTGACTTCGGCCTCGATGTCCTTGAGGACGCGTTCAGGCGATTGTTCGAACGTTCGCCGCAAGAAGGCGCGGTCCCGCAGTGCCAACCTCGCCAGGAACGGACTGTTGCCGAAAGCGCAGGCAAAAACTTCAGCCTTGTCCGGCGGGGGGACGAAGCCGTCTTCGCCTTCGGCCAGCGAGGCCATTGTGCGTTCCGCTCGCGCAAGATCGAACGGCGCGGGAATCTTTCTGGGAGCCGGGTGCGCTGGATTCATGAACGCAGTTTATGCGCCGAAACGGTTGCCCAAATCGAGCGGTTCATTTCGCAGCGAGCGGCAGGCTCGTTGAAGAGCGCGCGCGCGCGGTGTCGTGCGGGAATACCAGCGTGGCCTTCAGGCCCGGCCCGTTGTCCGCCAGATCCAGGCGCGCGTCATGCAGCTTGGCCACCGCGACAACAAGGCTGAGCCCCAACCCGGTACCGGGCGAGTGGCGGCTGGCTTCCAGCCGCACGAAGCGGTCGAGCACGCGGGCGCGGTCTTCCGCCGGGATTCCGGCACCGCTGTCGGCAACCGACATCGCCACGCCGGACGGCGTGTTCTCGATGGACACACGGATCCTGCCACCTTCCGGCGTATACTTGATGGCGTTGTCCACCAGATTGGCCAGCGCCTGCGCAAGAAGCCGCTTGTTGCCCGCAATCATCGCCTCGCCGCTGGGCGCCACGTCGAAGGCAAGGCCCTTTTCCTCGGCCAGCGGCGCGTAGAGCTCCGCGATGCCTTCCACCACTTCACGCAGGTCAATCCGCGCCATGGCTTCGCGAGCCATGCCGGCTTCCGCTTCAGCGATCAGCAACAGCGCGTTGAACGTCGCGATCAGCTGATCGATCTCGAAGGCGGCCGATTCCATTTCGACATATTCGTCGCTCTCCGGCGGCAGGCGGCGCAGCGCGGCATCGATGCGGTTGCGCAGCCTGTTGAGTGGCGTGCGAAGATCGTGCGCGACGGAGTCCGTGACCTCCCGCATTCCGCGCATCAGCCGTTCGATGCGGTCCAGCATGCGGTTCAGGCTGGTCGCGAGCATGTCGAATTCGTCGTCGTTCCCGCGCACCGGAACGCGTCGCGCGAGGTCGCCCGCCATGATCTCGCGGCTGGTCTCGTTGATCGAATCCAGCCGCGCCAGGAGGTTGCGGCTCATCAATCCGCCGCCGATCAAGCCCAATACCAGCATCAGCATCAGGCTCCACGGCAGAGTCGTGCTGAACAGGCGTACGGTTTCATGCCGCTCATGAACATCGCGGGCGACGAGAAGCTGGAACCCGCCTGTCAACGAGAAAACGCGGCCCCGCGCGCGCCGCAAGGTCGAAAGGCCGCCGACACGGCGCTCGTAGTTGAATTCGACGAAGCTTTCGGGCCGGAAGATGATCTGCGGCCAGCCGTCGAGGTTGCCGGCGATCGGATGATGCTGCAGGTCGGTCAGAAGGTAGAGACCCTGCCCGCCGCGCACCGATCGGCTCATGATGACGTCGGCAAGACCTCCCAGCCCCAGCCGTTGATACTGCTCGGACAGGCCGATGATTTCGGCGTCGATCGTCTGGTCGGTCTGCGTGTCCAGCGCACGCTTGGTATTCCAGTACGTGAACGCGACAAGACCCGCGGCGGAGACCGCGAATATGGCGATATAGACAAAGACAATTCGGAACGCGACGGTCCGGAACAGCCTAGGCGCGCGCACGGATCATATAGCCGGCGCCGCGCACCGTGTGGAGCAGCGGTGTCTCGAACCCCTTGTCGATTTTGGCGCGCAGGCGCGAGATATGAACGTCGATCACGTTGGTCTGCGGATCGAAATGATACTCCCACACGCTTTCCAGCAGCATCGTGCGCGTCACCACCTGGCTGGCGTGGCGCATAAGATATTCGAGCAGCCGGAACTCCCGCGGCTGAAGATCGATCGAGGCTTCGCCGCGCTTGGCGGTGCGAGTGAGCAGGTCAAGCTCCAGGTCGCCGACCTGCAGGCGAGTCTTGACCGCCGCCGGGTGCCGGCGGCGCATCAACGCGTCCAGCCGCGCCAGCAATTCCACGAAGGCGTAAGGCTTGGTGAGATAGTCGTCACCGCCCGCCTTGAGCCCTTTCACGCGGTCATCGACTTCCGAGAGCGCGCTGAGAAACAGCACGGGCGTCACGTTGCCGTGCTGGCGCAATTCCTCCACCAGCTTGAGGCCGTCCATCTTGGGCAGCATGCGGTCGACAATCGCGACGTCATAGGGGCGCGACAGCGACAGCGACAGGCCGATCTCGCCATCTTCGGCATCGTCCACGACGTGGCCGGCTTCCTTAAGGCCGTTCACCAGGTAGCGCTGGGCTTCAAGATCGTCTTCAACCACGAGGATGCGCATGGAAAGGCTCCTGACTCAGTGAATACCGAAAAGGGGTCCGCGCCGGCGGCAGCAACGGGGGGATGGGGCCGCCATCGCCGGCGCGGGGGCCGGACAACGCGAAGTTTCCTCCGCGCGGTCCGGTACGCTGTTGCTATGCACCCAGTTTGATCGCCACAAAGCGCTGACCGCCTTGTCCCGTGACGAGCACGAGCACGGTGTCGCGATGCGCGGCCTGCGCGGCCGCGATGCTGGCTTTCACATCCTGTGGCGAATGCACGGGCCGGTTCGCGACCGAAACCAGCACGTCGCCCGGTTCAAGGCCTTTGTCCGCCGCGTCGCTGTTCGGGTCGACCTTGGTGACAACGACGCCGTTCACGTTGCCGTCAAGGTTGAAGGCACGCCGTGTCTCGGGCGTTACGGCGGCAAGGCCGAGGCCCATCGCCTCCGCGGTGGCCGGA
Source organism: Rhizomicrobium sp. (assembly GCA_035465595.1). Taxonomy (GTDB): domain Bacteria; phylum Pseudomonadota; class Alphaproteobacteria; order Micropepsales; family Micropepsaceae; genus Rhizomicrobium. The sequence goes on from DATIVW010000203.1 coordinate 3,623, forward strand.
GCGCGGTTGTTGTCCTGGCGGGGATTGTTGGCGGCGACCTGCGTATCCTTTTTCGCGCCGATCTTCACGGTCAACGTCTTGGTCGCGCCATCGTGCACAACGGTGAACGCCGCGTTTCCACCGGCCGGCAGGCCTGCGACGCGCCGCGTGAGGTCGCGAGAATCCTCGACCGGCTTGCCGTTGACGGCCAGAACGATATCGCCCGCGACCATGCCGGCCTGCGCCGCCGGACCGCCCGGCGAAACGCTCGCGACGATGGCGCCCTTCATCGTCTTGTTACCCATGCTCGCCGCCATTTCCGGCGTGATGCTCTGGATTTCCACGCCCAGATAGCCACGCGAGACGCGGCCATGCGCCTGCAGCTGGGCGACCACATCGTGGATGGTGGTCGCTGGAATTGCGAAACCGATGCCGACGCTGCCGCCCGAGGGCGAGAAGATCATCGAGTTCATGCCGATGACCCTGCCCTGGATGTTGAAGGTCGGGCCGCCGGAATTGCCGCGATTGATCGGCGCATCGATCTGGATGAAGTCCGTGTACGGACCATTGCCAACATCGCGGCCAATGGAGGAAACGATGCCCGCCGTCACCGTGTTGCTGAGGCCGAACGGATTGCCCACCGCGATCACCCAGTCGCCGACGCGAACCTGACGGTCATCGCCGAATTCGACGGACGGAAGCGGGCCATTCGCCTTCACCTTCAGCAGCGCGATGTCGGTCGCCGGATCGGTGCCGACAAGCTTGGCGTTGAATTCACGGCCATCCGGGAACTTAACGGTGATCTTCTTGCCGTCCTGGACGACGTGATTGTTGGTGACGATGAAGCCGTCCTTGTTGATGACGAAGCCTGAGCCCATCGCGATGGCCTTTCGCGGGGCGTTGAACTGGCGTCCCTGGCCGCCGAACTGGTTGAAGAAATCGCGGAACGGCTCGGGGATCTGATCGGGGTCAAGGCCGACCTGCTGCTTGACCTGTTCCTCCACCGTGATCGTGACCACTGCGGGGCTCACCCGTTCCACGAGGTCCGCGAAGGAGAACGGCGCGCCGTTCTCGATCATGCGCGGTGTGGAAGGATGCGGCGCAACGGCGAGCGGTGCGGGCTGGGGCTTCTGGGGCGCATGCTGCTGGGGTTGGGCTTTGGGGGACCCGGGCTGCGTCATCGCAAAGGCCCCGAGCCCGCCGATCACCATGGCGCCGGCGATTGCGGACGCCAGCAAGCGACCGCGGAATCCCTGAAAAACTTGGTCCGTCTTCTTCTTGGTCATTCTTTTCTCCGTACGAATTCCAGGGCCGCTACAGGCCAACGCCGCGACCCAGCATCTGGTCTCTGGCCTACGCCTTGTATCTTGCCTATTTCTGTCTCAAATATTAACACTATGTAATATTATCAATCCCCATCCGACGCTTCGCTACACCGTTAGCGGCCAGCGGAATCCAGCCGTTTGCGGGCGCGCACAATCACCAGCGCCACTGCTGCTCCCCCAATCAGCAAAATCCCGAGAGGGCCAAACCAGAGCGCATATGTCAGCGGCTCAAGCGGCGGTTTCATCAGGATGAAATCTCCGTAGCGCGCGACGAGATATTGTTCAACCTGTTCGTCGCTGTCGCCGGCTTCAATGCGTACACGGATCAAATGTCGGAGATCGGCGGCCAGAGGCGCGTTCGATTCGTCCAGCGATTGTCCCTGGCAAACGACGCAGCGAAGTTCCTTTTGCAGTGCCACGGCGCGCGCTTCGAGTTTGGGATCGGACAATTTGTCACCCTGCGCGAACGCGGAACCGGCAATGGCCGCGAAACAGATCAGCGCGAGCAAAACGCGTTTCATTCTGCCGCCGCCAGCTTCGCTGCCGCCGCACGGCGCGGCCGCAGCCTGCCCCACAAGCCCGCAATGCCGCCAAGCGCCATGAACGCGCCGCCGAACCAGATGAACGGCGCCAGCGGACTGACATAAGCGCGGATGACCCATCCGCCATCCCGTTCATCGCCGAGCGCAAGATAGAGATCGGAGAAGCCGGTCGTACGGATGGCCGTCACCGCCGTCGCCTGCCCTTCAACCGGATATGCGCGTTTCTCGGGCGACATCGTCGCGATCATGCGGCCATCGGAAAGGACGCTGACGGTTGCGCGTTCCGCTTCATAATTCGGGCCCTGCAGGAGTTGCACGCCTTCAAGGCGCAACGTGTAGCCGGCAATCGGCATCGTCTGTCCCGGCTTGAGCAGGTCGAGTGCTTCGCTGCGCCAGATCGTCGTGCCCGTGATGCCGAGCAGCGTGATCCCCAGTCCGAAATGCGCGAGCGCGGACGCGAAAGCACCAATGGGGAGACCGCGAATGTCGCCGCGACGCGCCAGGTCGATCACCGCGGCCGCCATGGTCCAGATGCCGAGCGCGAATGCCAAAGCCGCGACCACCGATCGTGGCGTCACGAAAGCCAGAACCGCCAGCCCCCCGACAACCGCAACGCCAAAGGCCGGCGCGAGCGCGCGCAAAGCCGCCCGCCCGTCGCCGCTGCGCCAGCCAAGGCGCGGCCCGAACGGCACCAGCGCGATCAGCGCCACGAAAATCGGCGCGAAGGTGATCGCAAAATATGGCGGCCCCACGGAAATCTTCTGGCCGGTCAGCGCATCGAGGAGCAATGGATAAAGCGTGCCGATGAACACGGTCGCCGCGGCGGCGGAAAGCAGTACATTGTTCAGCAACAGCGCACTGTCCTTGCTCACCGGCTCGAACGCGGCGCCGCCTTGCAGCTGCGGCGCGCGCCATGCGAACAGCGCCAGGGCGCCGCCGATGGCGACAACCAGCATCGCCAGGATATAGATGCCGCGCGTGGGATCGCTGGCAAAGGCATGCACCGACGACAGCACGCCGGAGCGCACCAGGAAGGTACCGATCAGGCTCAGCGAGAAGCCCAGGATCGCCAGCAGCAATGTCCAGCTTCGAAACGCGCCCGTGCGCTCCGTGGCAAGCGCGGAATGAAGCAGCGCCGTCGCGATAAGCCAGGGCATGAGCGCGGCGTTCTCCACCGGGTCCCAGAACCAGAAGCCGCCCCATCCCAATACGTAATAGGCCCACCAGCTTCCCAGTGTGATGCCCATGGTGAGCGCGATCCATGCAAGCAGCATGAAAGGCCGCGCGGCACGCGCCCAGCCGGCATCGGCTTCCCCGGTGATGAGCGCTGCGGCGGCATAGGAAAACGCCGCCGACAATCCGACATAGCCGATGTAGAGCATCGGCGGATGCATCGCGAGGCCGGGGTCCTGCAGCAGCGGGTTCAATCCCGCTCCTTCAAACGGCGGCGGATCGAGCCGCAGGAACGGATTGGACGTGAACAGGATGAACAGCAGGAACGCACACGCGAGCAAGCCCTGCACGCCCAGCGCCGCGGACGTCAATCGTGCACCGCCGCGCTGCGCAAACACGATGATCGCCGAGTAGACGGCCAGCACGAAGACCCACAGCAGCATCGAGCCTTCGTGGTTTCCCCAGACGCCGGTGATCTTGTAGATCATCGGTTTCGCGGTATGCGAATTCTGCGCAACATCGAGTACGCTGAAATCGGAGGTAACGAAGGCAAAGGTCAGCGCGCCAAACGCCAGTGCCACGAACACGAACATGCCGATCGCAGCGCTCGATGCCACGGCGCGCGATTGCACCGCGGCCTCGCGCGCGCCCGCGAGCCCGGCAATCGCCATCACGAAAGACAGGGCGAACGCCAGCGCCAGCGCAAGCTGGCCGATCTCTCCGGTCACGTTCCGCCTTCTTTCCAGCGCCCCGACCGCTTCAGCGCATCGACGACTTCGGGCGGCATGTATTTCTCGTCATGCTTGGCAAGAACCTCGCTGGCATCGAATGTGCCTCTGTCATCGAGCGCCCCCATCGCGACGATGCCCTGCCCTTCGCGGAACAGATCCGGCAGCACGCCGTGGAATTCCACGGGCACTTTTGCGCGCCCATCCGTAACCACGAAGCGCACGTCGGCGTGCAGGCCGTGACTCACGCTGCCCTTCTCCACCAAGCCGCCAATGCGGAAATTCACGCCAGGCGCCACATGCTTTAGGGCGATATCGGACGGGCTGTAAAAATAGAGCACGTTGTCCTTCAGGGCGCCGAGTACGAGGACGGCTCCGCCGCCGCCTGCAGCGAGCAGGGCAAGGGCGAAATAGAGGCGGCGGCGTTTGCGCGGATTCATCAATGAAGCCAGAGGATTGCAACGCGCGGGACTATAGGCCAGCGCCCTCTTTCGGGTCCACGCGGCGGCGCGCCGCCCCGCTTCCGCCGGAATCGCCTGCGAATCTGCTAATATTCCGAAGGGGGATTGCCATGCGCATCACACCTTTCCTGACAGCGGCCCTGGCGCTGCTGCTTGCGTCCTGTTTTCCGCCCACCACCACGCATCCGGTTGGAACGACGGTCGGTATCGCGAACGATCCGGCGCTCGTCGGCCTGTGGCGCGGCAAGATGCAGAACGACGAAGAGCGGGATGTCTATTTCCATTTCCTGCCGTCTGCCGATGGCACCATCACGGTGGTGATGGTGCAAAGCGGCAGCGAGCCGGACGGCGACTGGTCGGCCGCCTCCATTACCACGGCAACCGTCGGCAACAATCACATCATGAATGCGCGGCTCACCTTCAACAACGGCAAGCCGGACGAAGAGGATATGGCGCGCAATACCATGCCGCTTCTCTACCGCTTCGAAGGCCCTACCCGTATGGTTATCTATCTGATGGACGAGGATGCGACGAAAGCCGCGATAAAGGCGCACAAGATCGCCGGAACGGTCGAGCCGGGACAGTTCGGAGACGCCACCATCACCGCTGCCCCCAAGGAGCTGGACGCCTTCATGGCAAGCAGGCGGGGCACGGCACTTTTTGGCGAACGCTTCGCGACGCTGACGAAGATGGAATGAGCCTAGTGGCTTGAGCGGTGCAGGACCTGGTCGGCGATCCCTGTATCGTAGTTGAGCCCGGCGCTTGTCAGCGTGATGCTGTGCGGCCAGTCGCCACGCGCCACGCCTTTGCGCGTCAATGCGTTCCAGACTTTCTCGTTGAACAACCCCGTCGCGTCGCTGCCCCGCACCACCGCATCGCCCAGATGAAAATGGTCGCCATGCGCCGGCGGGAAATGCTGGATGGTCGCTTCGCCCGGGCCGGGGCCAGGAACGGCGCCGCCCTCGACGCGTGTCATCGCCTGCAGCAGTACCAGCGTGCGCAATTGCAGCGGATTGAGCTTCAAAGGGTTCTGCTTCGGTGCCATTCCATTCCCCATCATCACTGCCAGCACGGCTGATCCGCGCCCTGATCCGGCGGCGGCAGTTTCCAGACCGGCTGCGTCTTCGACATCCGCACGACCGGCGCCAGATGATCGAGCCGCCCGCGCGTCGTTTGGCACGACTGGAAATATCCGTCGAGTCCCGCCGCCGCGTAACCGCCAGACTTCGTCCGCGGCAGCCGCCCCGAGCCCCAGAGCGGCCGCCGCTGCGGCTCCGACCGGAAACGGCGTGGGCAGGAGCGGGTCGCTGTCCGAAAACACGGGTGCGCGCAGCGGCGCACCATTCACGATCCGGTTCAGGGATGCGAAAGCCTCATCGGCCGCCATGATTTTCTCCGTGTACCCGGTATAGTCGCTGCAAAGGCCGCGCGGCAATCGCGGCACAGGGGAGTTAAACGCTTGTCAGGACCGCTTCAGGGAATACGTGTCGTCGATTTCGGGCGCTATATCGCAGGCCCATTTTGCGCCGCGCTGTTGGGCGATCTGGGCGCAGAGGTGATCCGCGTGGAGAAGCGCGACGGCCGCGAGGACCGTACGCTTGTCTCGCTTGGCGAAACCGAAGACGGCAGCCCGAGCGAAGGCGCGATGTTCCTGCAGATGAACCGCAACAAGCGCGGACTGACGCTGGATCCCGCACATGAGAAAGGCCGCGAAGTGGTGCGCCGCCTCATCGCGAAGAGCGACGTGGTGATCGCCAATCTTCCCGGCGAAACAC
>DATIVW010000204.1:0-6254 GCA_035465595.1 Rhizomicrobium sp.
GGTTCGCTAGGAATACTCTGTATTCTCACAAGTTTTTGAAAAGCGCTGCCACAGCAAAGGCGGATTCATTGTGGAAAGTCCAATGGCTGTAACGATTCGCCGCATATCGAAATTCCGCCAAATTGCGCGAGAAAATAGCAGCGGACGCATTCGAGCGCGGGAATGTGACGGGCTCGACATTTCGATACAGACGGGCCGTCATTTACCAATCGAAACGCTAGACCGCGCCGCGGAGCATGATTACGATGTATCAAAAGAACACCAAGAATGGCGTGCCGTGACCCGCGGTACTAGGGGAGGGGAAGTGCAAGCCTGGTTTTCAACCACCGGGCCCGATGCCATGGCGTCGGGTCGCATTTCGATTGGTTAGTGTAGGTCGATGGAACAACCACAACATGATCTAAGGCCTTTCCAGGCCCAGAGTGCTTCGCGACGCGTAATGGCGTTCGGAGCTGCCGTCATTCTTCAAGCAGGAATCATCTGGGCGCTTGCAACGGGTCTCGCGCAGCAGCTCGTCGAAAAGCTTCCGCAGGATATCACGACGGACATCGTGAAAGAGAAGCCGCCGGAGCAGCCGAAGACGCCGCCGCCGCCGCCACCGGATATGGTCAAGCCGCCGCCGTCCGTCATTCCGCCGCCCGATATCGTCATTGCAAACGATGCGCCGACGAACGCGATCACCGCGGTCACCACCAACCAGGCCCCGGCGCCGAAGCCTGCTGCCGTTGCTGCGACGCTCGCGGCCGGCAGAGGCAACAACTGCGCTGCAAGCTACTATCCGCCGCTCGCTGTGCGCCTGAACCACGAGGGCAAGACGCTCGTGACGGTGCATATCGGAGCTGATGGTTCGGTCACGGGTGCGGACGTCGCCGAATCGAGCGGCTTCCCGGAGCTCGATGAGGCTGCAACACGGTGTGTTCAGGCGCGCTGGCATTTCTCGCCGGCAACGGAGAACGGTGCTCCGGTCGCATCGACAAAGCAGTACCGGATCGTTTGGAAATTGAGCGGCTGACCCATCGAGGGGGAAGTTGCGTTTGGGTTTTCTAATTTTTACGGAGTGTTGAAGACATGATCTCGAAGAAACTGGCGATCGCTGCTGCCGTCGCCCTCCTGGCCGGACTGAGCTTCGGCCCGGCATCCGCGCAGAACAATCAGCCGCCTGCGCCGACGATGGCATCGCCTTCCGCGACGCCGGGTGCGGCTGATCAGTCGGCAACGCCTCCCGCCGGTGACCAGATGGCGGCACCCGCTGCCGCTCCTGCTCCGGCCGCTCCCGCCGCGGCACCGCCGCCGGCTGGCGCTGCTCCTGCCGCTGCGGGAGCCAACCCCTATGGTCTGGGCGACCTCTGGGCGAAGGGTGACTTCGTGTCGAAGGGCCTGCTGATCCTTCTGGCGATCATGTCGGTCGGCACCTGGTACATCTTCTTCGTGAAGTGGTTTGAACAGAATCGCATGCTCGGCCAGGCAAACCAGGTCGAGAAGCGCTTCTGGTCGTCGAACAACCTCAACGAGGGCATCGACAAGCTCGCCAAGAACAGCGTGTTCCGCACCCTTGCGGAAAGCGGTGTCCGCGCGTCTTCCGGCCAGGGCGCCGGCGGCATCGTGAACCTCAACGACTGGATCGCGATGTCGCTGAACCGCCAGCTCGAGGAGATCAACGCCAAGCTGCAGGGCGGCATCTCCTTCCTGGCTTCGGTCGGCTCGGTGGCCCCGTTCGTCGGACTGCTCGGCACGGTGTGGGGCATCTATCACGCCCTTATCGCGATCGGTCTTGCCGGTCAGGCCTCGATCGACAAGGTCGCCGGTCCGGTCGGCGAAGCGCTCATCATGACCGCCATCGGTCTTGGCGTCGCGATCCCGGGCGTGCTGCTCTACAACTACCTCGTTCGCCGCAACAAGGTGATCAACGAGAAGCTCCGCAGCTTCGCAGCCGACCTGCAGACCTATCTCGTCACCAAGGGCAAGTAAGTCCGCATTGTCCTTGAAGGAAGTGGAGTAGTTCCATGTCGATGAACGTAGCTTCGCCGGACCACGACGACGCGGAGTTGAACACGACCATCAACACGACGCCGCTGGTGGACGTGATGCTGGTGATGCTCATCATCTTCCTGATCACAGTTCCGGTGATCAGGAAGGTTGTGCCCGTCGAGCTTCCGAACGCGCGCAACATCGCGACGCAGACGAAGCCGGAGAACATCGTTCTCTCGGTGGACAGGGAAGGCAACGCCTACTTCAACAACGAGCTGATCACCGACAACAACGAGATGATTCGCCGCCTGGAGGAGAGGGCCGTATTGAAGCCGCAGCCGGAAGTGCACATCCGCGGCGACAAGGATGCGCGTTTCCAGGATGTCGGCCGTCTTGTCTATGATTGCCAGCGTTCCGGCATCCAGAAGGTTGGCTTTCTCACCGAGCCGCAGAACAATGCGCAGTAAGCGTATTTGAGAAAAGATAAAGGTATCATCCTATGTCAATGAATGTCGGAGATGCCGGCGGCGAAGGCGAGCCGATGGTGGAGATGAACACCACGCCGCTCATCGACGTGCTGCTGGTTCTCCTCGTCATGCTCATCATCACCATTCCGATCCAGACGCATGCCGTGAAGCTGGATATGCCGCCGCCGAACGTGAAGCCGCCGACGACGCCGCCGGTGGTTGTCGACATCAACATCGACTTCGACGGCACGGTCTACTGGAACAACCAGCCGGTCGATGCCGCCACGCTGGACGCCTATCTCTACCAGGAGGGTCAGAAGGACCCGATGGACCAGGACGAGCTTCACATCTCGGCCAATCGCCTTGCGAAATACGATGTTGTCGCGAAAGTGATGGCGAACGCCCAGCGCCGCGGCGCGGTGAAGATGGGAATCGTCAACACCGGTACTTATGTTCAATAGCTGAGAGGGGTGCCCGCGGGAAACGGCCGTGGAGCACGGCTCCGTTGCCTGCGACCTGTGAATGAGGAAATCATGGTTTCGCAGAAATTTCGGGCCCTCGCAGTCGGCCTTCTCCTGACGACCGCCGGCGCCGCCGTCGGCACCATCGCCACCACCACGGTTGCCGAAGCCGCCGCCCGCCCGCAGGTTGGAAAGCTGCTCCAGCAGGCGATCGATCTGGCCAAAAGCGGCTCAACCGGTGCCGCCAATGCGAAGGTTGCGCAGGCCGAAGCGGTCGGCGGCCTGACGCCGGGTGACCAGGCAGCCATTGCGCAGGTGAAATCCTTCATCGCGGCGAAGTCGGGAACCGGCGCCGTCGGCGCCAAGGGCAAATTCGCGAACGATTACAATGCCGGTCGCTACGCGCAGGTCGTTGGCCCTGACGCCGATGAGCTCCGCAAGGCGGGCCAGTTCGATGCCAACAGCCAGCTCGTCGTGGCACAGGCCTATTACCTGATGGGCAATTACAGCCAGGCCATCAGGATGCTGAGCGGCCTGAGTGGCGACACGGCGCAGAGCCTTCTGATGTCGGCGGCGGCGAAGTCCGGCGATGTCGAAGCCGAGCAGCGCGCGGCCGAGCGCCTGATCCTCAACGGCCAGCCGAAATACTGGACTTACATGCTCGCCGGCGCCGATGCCACGCGCGGCCTGACCGATCACGAGACGCTCGACATCGCGCGTCTGCGCCTGCTGACAGGCAACATGCGCGGCGCCGAGGACTATCAGCTGGCTGCCGAGCTCTCGATCCAGTTCGGCCTGCCGACGGAGGCCTCCGCCATCACCCAGAAGGGCGTGGACGCGAAGGTGCTCACCGACGCGCGCTCGCAGCGCCTCGTCGGCCTGGCGCAGGCCAGCGCCGCGAAAGACGCCGCCAACCTGGCGAACCTGACAAAGACGGCCAACGCCGCGAAGAATGGCGACCTGCTGGTGAAGCTCGGCGAGAATCTCACCGGCATGGGCAAGGCGCAGGACGCGATCACCACAATCCAGGCCGGCATCAAGAAGGGCGTGACGAACGCAAACGACGCGCAGATGCGCCTCGGCCAGGCTTATCTCGCCGCCGGGCAGAAGGACGCCGCCGTTCGCGCCTTCAATTCGGTCAAGGGCGATCCCAAGGCCGAGATGGTCGCGCATATCTGGTCGCTTTACACGCGCACCGGCGGCACGATGCAGACCGCAGCATCCACCGACGCGGGCAAGAAGCACAAATAGGCCCGTCTTCATCGAAACCAGAAGGCCGCCGGTCTCCGGCGGTCTTTTTGTTTGCGCAAGCCCTATTGGCTCGCCGCGACGCCGCGGGCCGCGCCGGCGATCGAGAGCAGATAGGCCCGCGCGTCGGTGTCCGGCGGCGAAGCCACGCCCTTTCCGGGCCCCGGCTCATGCAACTCGTCAAGGGTGAAATCCATCTGGGCGTCATAGGTGCGGTCGATCTGGTTGCGCAGATTCTGTTCCGCCGCATACCAGGCCCGTTTCACCGCGCCGTCGCGGCAGGTGGAGATCTCGTTCGCGTCCGTCGCGCCCCAGCGCCGCTCGATGCAATGGTAAGGGTCGAACGACATCGCGAACAGCCGCCGGCGCGCGTCCTCATAACCGAGCACCACCTGTGAGCCATCCGTCCGCACATAGCTGACATGGCATTTGGCCGCTTCGGAATCATAGGCGGCGAGCATGTCACCGGCGAGGTCGCCGCCCCGGTAAACGAGCTTGGGATCGTTCTTGCGATGCATCGTGATGAAGCGCTGTGCTTCGTCGCGCAATTCCTTGAAAGCGGTCTTCAGCCGCGCATCGCGTGACGGCGTGGAGTAGGTCTCCCAATCGCCGTCGGTGCCGTAGATGTTCGCCGGAAGGCGGTCGGGTTGCGGGCGGTTCTGTATCCCGGCCGCGATCGCCAGGTCGACCGCTTCGGCGCGGTAGTGCAGATCCGCGCAATTGGAATCCACCAGATCATGGATTTCCTTCACCGGATCGAATTCCAGCTTCCCGCCCGCGAGCACGGCGCGCACGAAGTCGTAATAGTCCAGATATTCGCCGTTCAGTTTGAAGCCGCCGATCCCCCATTCCGAGTCGTCCGGCGGCCGCGGGCCGTTTCCGAAATACTGCTCGTCTGAGAAATCGGCGATTTCCTTGTTGCGCGGAAGCACGACATGCCCGCCGATATAGACGCCGTCGGCGCGGCGCGTCGCATTCACCAGAACCGCGGACCGCCAGTTCTTGAATCCGGCGCCCATGCCGGGCCGGGAGCGGACAAAGCGGATGTCGTAGAAGCCGCGGGTCATCGAATTATCCGGATGGGCGTCGACATAGTTGATCCGCCCGTCCGGATCGACGCGATAGACCGTGGCGACGTGTCCGTTGGGATCGTAGATCAGCGTGCCGGGCCGGATCGACTTTGCGCTGATGAGGGGCGAATAAAGATCGGGCACCGGATCGTCGATGTCCGGGTGCATGCGATACGTTGCCGATGAAATCGCGTCGCGCAATTCCTCCAGCAATTCGTAACCGGACATCGAGCCGCTGAGAACATCCCGCCGGCCGGTCACCGCGTTGCCGTTGCGCGAATAGCGGATGTCGCGCGTGTAACCGAGGGGCGTCACGGCGCTCACATAGGAGAACGGCAGGCCGCGCTTCCAGGCGTAATAGGCGCGCAGCACGTAAGGCAGGTCGGCGCAGTCGGAATGGAAATAGATCCCGGGCGGGTCGCTGGCGCGAAACGGATTGCCCGCGGAGTGAAGGCAATCGTTCACCGTGCGGCAGTTCGCTTCGCCCAGTCCGACCACGAATTCGCCGAAGCCCCGCTCATCGGCTTCGGTCCAGCGGTCATAGCGGATGAGATAGGTGCTGGGGCTGTATCCGGCGACAATGGCCTGCTGCTGCATGGTGTCGGCAGGCGGCGCAACCGCCGGACTGGCCGGCGGCCCGGACTGCGGCATCTGGTCGGCGGCGCCGAGAAGCGTGATCGTGAACGCGGCAAATCCAAGTGCCGCGGCTAGCTTACGCACCCGATCCCCCTCGAATGCCCATCGTGGCGAACGGTAAAGCGCCGTCGTGACAGGTCAAGCATGGGGGCGGGGCCTTAACCATGCTAGGGATTGGTTCCATCCCCTATACTGGCCGCGAGTAACGGACAGCGCCCCATGCTCTCGACCGCCGAAATCGAAGCCTTGATGTTGAGCCTGCGCATTTCCGCGGTGGCGGTTGCATGCGCGTTGCCGGTGGCGCTCGCGCTGGCGGCGCTTCTGGCGCATCGGCGTTTTCCGGGCAAGGCGATCATCGATGGTGCACTGCACCTGCCGATGGTCCTGCCGCCGGTGGTGGTGGG
>DATIVW010000205.1:0-13110 GCA_035465595.1 Rhizomicrobium sp.
AACGTGGATGCGCGCTCGAAGGACTACAACGACATCCGCGACAAGTTTCGCCCCGGCCATGCCGATTACACCTACTGGGCCAAGTATGGCGTGCGCGACTATCGCGGCGGCGGGCGGCAGAGCGCGCGTGAAACCGCGAGCCGCGTCGCCGCCGGCGCCATCGCGCGCAAGGTTTTGAATTCGCTCTACAGGAAAGTGAGCGTGCGCGGCGCGCTGGTCCAGATGGGCACGCAACGCATCGAGCGCGCGCGCTGGAAATGGGATGAAGTGGCGAAGAATCCGTTCTTCTGCCCCGATCCCAAAGCCGTTGCGCCCTGGACGGAATATCTCGAGGCGATCCGCAAGAAGGGTTCATCCGTCGGCGCGATCATCGAAGTGGTGGCCGAAGGCATCCCGGTGGGATTGGGCGCGCCGATCTACGGCAAGCTCGACGCCGATCTCGCCGGCGCGCTGATGAGCATCAACGCCGTGAAGGGCGTGGAGATCGGCGACGGCATGGCGGTGGCTTCGCTGACGGGCGAGGAGAACGCCGATGAGATTCGCACCGGCAAAGGCGGCAAGCCGAAGTTCCTGTCCAATCACGGCGGCGGCGTGATGGGCGGCATCTCGACCGGCCAGCCCATCGTGGCGCGATTCGCCGTGAAGCCGACCTCGTCCATCCTTTCGCCCCGCAAGACCATCGACAAAAAAGGCGCCGAAACCGACATCTTAACCAAGGGCCGCCATGACCCCTGCGTCGGAATCCGAGCGGTTCCCGTGGGCGAAGCGATGATGGCCTGCGTGCTCGCGGATCACGCACTGCGACACCGCGGCCAGACCGGCTGAGGGGATGTACGTATTTCCCCCAATACAATGGCGGAGCGAGTTGAGGTTTGTACGACGGTTGTCAATTTTGTGAGTCGACATGCCGGAAATCCAGGAATCGCACGCTGAGGAATGCGTCCGCCTCGCCAACCTGTCCAGGGACGACGTGGTGCGCGCCGAATTGCTGAAGTTACGCCAGGGCTTTCTGCGCTCGGCAGAGCGCTTGCGGGCGCTGATCCAGCCGAAGGACCGGAAATAGTATTCAGCGGCGCTTACGCGCCGGCTTCTCGAACACCGAAATTTTCGTGAGATAGGCGATGTCGTCGCTCGCGTGCCTGAGGGGCGCGAACAGCTTCTTCAGATCGGTTTGCGCGTAGCTCTTGTAATAAGGCTCGTGCAGCAGTTCGGGAAAGACGTCGATCAACCCGTCGAACTCCGGCGCATCGCCATACTGGATCGTGTCGGCGAGGATGAAGACGCCGCCCGGCTTGAGCACGCGCGCGATCTCCTTGGCCCCTGCGGCGCGGATCTTCGGCGGCAGCTCGTGGAAGAGATAGATGCTGACGGCGATGTCGACGCTCGCATCCCTGAGCGGAATCGCTTCGGCAGGCGCTTCGATGAAAGCCGCACCTTTCGCATGGCGCAGCGCCCGTTTGGCGCGCGACAGATAAGGCCCGGACAGATCGAGCGCCGTCACCTTCAATTCCGGCTGCACCGATTTGACGAAGGAGAGGAAGCGCCCCGTTCCCGCACCGATGTCGAGCAGCGTTGTCTTCGCGGGATCGCGCGCTTCCAGATATTTCGCGACCGGCACATAGGCGCACCGGCGCATGGCTTCTGCCGTGCCGGCGAAGAGCGATTCCACCTGGAAGTCATAGATCTTCGCGGAGTCGTCGCTGAGATAGCCGTCCGTCTGGTAGTGGAAGTTCTGGCGGTAATAGCGCGGCTTGCCCTCGCCCTTCGCCATCGCTTCGCTGTGGCCATGGCTTTGCTGGCGTTTCACCACCCTCGGGATATCGCGCAGGTAATCGATGCTCGCCATCGCGCGGCGCGCTTCCTTGAGGATGTTCAGCGGCGCGGGATAAAGCCCGGCCTCGACATTGCGCCAGTCCTGCGCGAACAGCTCCGCCATCGCGCGCGCCATCGCCGCCAGCGAGGGAACCGGATGCTCGGTTTTCTGCAGCACGCCGAAACTGTCGCGCGCCGCCAGCCGCGCCGCGAGATAATGCACGCCGTAAAAGGCGACGCGCGCCGTCTGCAGACCGGCGAAGGCAAGCTGTTGCGTGCGGGATGTGGCCATGGGGCGATTATGCGCCGGACAATCGCGCTCACCAAGTGGGGAGATTGTCCGCAACCTTGCTGCCGATGAACACCTGCGGCTCCGACGGCGGGGACATGCCGGTCTCCTGCTCGCGATTGGCGACGCAATCCTTGACCTTGTCTGCAAGGTCCGGGAAGTCATGCGCGCCGGGCAGGTCCTTCACCACGCAGGCGTCGAAATAGGGATAGCGCGCGTCCTGCGTGCAGCCGAAGGAGGTGCGGTCCGGCCGCGCGGCGGTGAAGATGATGCGGTTGTCGCCTTCCAGCGCCGGAAGGAACACGCCGGAGAAACACGCGGAGATGATGATCACCGTCGGCCGGTCGCCGCAGGTGCTGTCCACGATGCTGGCCAGCGCATCGGGGTGAAGCATGGTACCGCCGAGGATCATGCCGCGCGGCGCGCCATGCGAGCTAAAATAGAGAAGACAACCCTGCGGTGTCTCGCTGGTGAGAAGGCCAAGCTCCTGCGCGATGCTGCCGGCGGTGGATGGCATGGGATGGGTGGCATCGTCCGCTTCCGGCCGCGCCGAGAACTGCATCATGTAGTCGTCGTTGAAGCCGACCTTGCGAAGCTCAGCGGCGACGTCGCGGCGCGAATTGTCGAACGCTTCGCTGGGGCCGCCGTCATGCGCGTGCCAGTCTCCCGCGACGACGACGACCGCCCAGTCATAGCGGTGATGCGACAGCACGAACCATCCGGCAGCGCCCAGCACCAGCAGCGCGACGAACCCGATCGCGACAGTGCGGATCGCCCTGCCCGCCTGCGACCACTGATCCTGCGGCGGCGGCGGCGCGGGTGCGCGCCTGCTGCTGTCGATGCCTGCGCTCGCCTCGATCCACGTCCTCAGCCAGCCGAACATCGCGCGATCACCAGTGCGGGAAACTGGCGACGCCGGCGCCGGCGGCAACCTGCGGATCGGACGGCGGCGACACATCTTCCTTCGCTTCGCGCGTGGCGACGCAGCGGCGTGTATCCGTCGCCAGGTCTGGGAAATCATGCGCGGGCGCGATCGAAGTCAGGAAGCACTGGTCGAAGAAGGTGTAGCGGTCTGCCTGGCCGCAGCCGAACGACGTGCGGTCCGGCCGCGCCGCGGTCAGCACGAAGCGGTTGGGCCCCTGCAGGTAGGGAACGAACACGCCGGAGAAGCAGGCGGACACAACGACCACGGTGGGCCGCTGCCCGCAGGCGTTGTTCACCATGCGGGCGAAATCCTTCGGCGAGAAGATGTCGTCGCCCATCACGATTCCGTCTGGCGAGCCATGCGAGGTGAAATAGACGAGGCAGCCGGCGCTGGTGCGGTTGGAAAGGTCCCACAGGCTGCTCGCGACCGTGCCCGGATCCGATGGCAGCGGCGCGGGCGAGGTATATTTCTGCGGCTGGGTGGAGAACTCTTCGATGTTCTCGCGCTTGAAGCCGAGATGCTGGAGCGCAGCGCCGATGTCGTGGCGGCCGTCGTCGAACACTTCGCTGTCGCTGCCGTCATGGGCGCGGTGATCGCCCGCGACGACGATGGCCGCCCAATCGGAAAAATCCGCCGCCGCCGCCGGCCGCGCAACAACGGCCCATGTCAACGCACCCAGAACAATGACGATACGCATCCGGTCCTCCGGCCGCATCATCTCGTGAAGGCGGCCACCAGTTCAATATGCGACGACCAGAGAAACTGGTCCACCGGCGTGACGGCGCCGAGCTTGTAACCGCCGTCGACCAGGATGCGCGCGTCGCGGGCGAAGCTTTCGGCGTTGCATGACGCATAGGCAATGCGGCGGACCGGCGACGTTGCCAGCGCCCTGGCCTGCGCCTGCGCGCCCGCGCGCGGCGGGTCCAGCACCACGGCGTCGAAGGCTTTGAGTTCGTCGCCGGAGAGCGGGATCTTGAACAGGTCGCGCGCCTCGGTGGTGATGGGCTTGAGGCCTTGCGTCGCGCGCGCCGCGGTCGCGATGGCGGCAAGTGCGGGCTTGTCCACTTCGACGGCGTGAACCTTCGCCTTCTCGGCCAGCGGAAAGGTGAAGGTGCCGCAGCCGGCGAACAGATCGGCGATGTTCCTGGCGTTCTTCACGCCGGCCAGAACCTTCTCGCGAAGCGCCGCCTCACCGTCCTTGGTTGGCTGAAGGAAAGACTCTGGCGGCAGCGCCACACGCGCCTTTCCGAACTGAACGACCGGGGTGGCGAATTCCGTGGCGATGTTCCCGTTCAGCGTGACGCGCGCGATCCTGTGCTTCTGCGCCCAGCGCGCGAGTTCGGCGGAGATGGCGGGCGTGAGCTTGCGCGACCAGCGCAGCGCGATGTCCGGGCCGGTTTCGGTATCGGTCGCATGCGCTTCGACATCTTCGCCATCATTGAGAAGGCTCGTGAACAATTCGCGCATCTGTCCGTCGAGCGCGAACAGGCGCGGCGTGATGACAAGACATTCGTGCATGTCCACGATGGCGTGGCTTTGCGCGGCATGGAAGCCGATCTGCACGGCCCCGCCGCGCTTGGCCGCCTTGAACACCGCACGGCGGCGCGTGGCCGGCTTCACCTCGATGACGCTGTCGACCTCGGTGCCTTCCAGTCCCTCCTGCGCCAGCGCGTCGACGACGAAGCTGCGCTTCAGCGCGCGATAGGCGTCGTCCGGCATGTCCTGGAACGAACAGCCGCCGCAGATGCCGAAATGACGGCAGGCGGTCACGGCTTCACCGCGGCGATCAGGAATTCGCGATTGCCGTCGCCGCCTGCAATGGGGCTCCGCATGGTGCCGATGACATTCCAGTGCTGATCTACCGATAGCCAGCGCACGATTTCGGCGAGCGCCGCTTCCTGCGCGGCTGCGTCCTTCACGATGCCGCCCTTGCCGACGTTCTCCCTGCCCACTTCGAATTGCGGCTTCACCAGCGCGACAAGCCAGGCGCCGCTCTCCGCCATCGTCAGCGCGGCCGGCAGCGCGAGCTTGAGCGAGATGTAGCTCACATCGGCCACGATCGCCTGCGGCTTTTGCGGAATCTGCTTTTCGGAGAGTTCGCGCGCATTCACGCCTTCCAGCAGTACGACGCGCGCATCCCTGAGCAGCTTCGGATTCATCTGTCCATGGCCGACATCCACGGCGTAAACCTTCGCGGCCCCGCGCAAGAGCAGGACTTCCGTAAAGCCGCCCGTCGATGCGCCGATGTCGAGGCAAACGCGGCCATGCGGCTCCAGCCCGAAGTGATTGATCGCCGCGCTGAGCTTCAGCGCACCACGCGAAACATAAGGATGCGCACGCTGGTATTTGATATGCGCACTTTCGTTGAGGCGCTGCGACGGCTTGAGAACGCGCCTGCCGCCGGCGAACACCAGCCCCGCCTCTATCGCTTCCTGCGCCTCGGCACGGCTTTGCGCGTAGCCATGCTCGACCAGGAAGACATCCGCACGCGCGGAAGGAGATGGAGTCGGCATGATGCCGATCAGGCGCTCTCGCGCGCGGCGAGCGCCTCTTTCTCGCGGCCGAGGGCATTCAGCGCCGTCGCGACGATGGAGCGGGCGTCGAGATGCGCCGCCGCATACATCTTTTCCGGCGTGTCCTGGTCGAGGAAGCGGTCGGGCAACGTCATCGGCCGGATCTTCAGGCCCTTGTCGAACGCGCCTTCCAGCGCCAGGAACTGCATCACGTGGCTGGCGAAGCCGCCGACGGCGCCTTCCTCGATGGTGATGAGAACTTCATGCTCGCGCGCGAGACGGCGGATGAGGTCTTCATCCAGCGGCTTGGCGAAACGCGCGTCCGCCACGGTGGCCGATAGTCCGTAGCCGGACAATTTCTCCGCCGCGACGAGACACTCCTGCAGGCGCGCGCCGAGATTGAGGATGGCGATGGACGTGCCCTCGCGCATCACGCGACCCTTGCCGATCTCAAGCACGCTTCCGGCCTTCGGGCGCTCCAGCCCCCAGCCCTCGCCGCGCGGATAGCGGAAAGCGGACGGCCGGTCGTCGATTGCCGCCGCTGTCGCCACCATGTTCATCAACTCGACTTCATCCGCCGCTGCCATCACGACGAAACCGGGAAGCGTTGCAAGATAGGTGATGTCGAACGAGCCCGCATGCGTCGGGCCATCGGCCCCGACGAGGCCCGCGCGGTCCATCGCGAAACGCACCGGCAGCGACTGGATCGCCACGTCGTGCACGACCTGGTCGTAGGCGCGCTGCAGGAAGGTGGAATAGATCGCCGCAAACGGCTTCATGCCTTCCGCGGCGAGGCCGGCCGCGAAGGTCACACCATGCTGTTCGGCGATGCCGACGTCGAAGCAGCGGTCAGGAAATCTCTTCGCGAAAAGATCAAGGCCCGTGCCGCTCGGCATCGCAGCGGTGACGGCGACGATGCGGTCGTCCTTCTCCGCTTCCGCGATCAACGCGTCGGCGAAAACCTTCGTGTAGCTCGGCGCCTTCGCCGCCGACTTGTTCTGCTCGCCCGTCAGCACGTTGAACTTCACCACACCGTGATACTTGTCGGCGCTCGCTTCGGCGGGCGCGTAGCCCTTGCCCTTCTGCGTCACCACATGGATGAGGATCGGACCGCTGTTCGCATCGTCGCGGGCGTTTTGCAGAACCGGGATCAAGTGATCCAGATTGTGGCCGTCGATCGGGCCCACATAATAGAAGCCCAGTTCCTCGAACAGCGTGCCGCCGGTGAACATGCCGCGCGTGTATTCTTCCCATCGCTTGGCGAATTTCTCCGCGTTGCCCGAAAAGCGGGCGAGGACGGTTTTCCAGAAGCGGCGGAAGCCGCGATAGGACTTGCTCGACACGACGCGCGCCAGATACGCGCTCATCGCACCGACGGGCGGCGCGATCGACATGTCGTTGTCGTTGAGGATGACGATGAGGCGTTCCTGGCGCGCGCCGGCATTGTTCATCGCCTCATAGGCCATGCCCGCGCTCATTGCGCCGTCGCCGATCACGGCAATGACATTGCGCTTCTCGTGTTTCAGATCGCGCGCCACCGCCATGCCGAGGCCGGCGGAGATGGACGTCGAGGAATGCGCGGCGCCGAACGGATCGTATTCGCTCTCCGCCCGCTTGGTGAAACCGGAGATGCCGCCCCCCTGGCGCAAGGTGCGCATGCGCTCGCGGCGGCCGGTGAGAATTTTGTGCGGATAGGCCTGGTGACCGACGTCCCAGATCAGGCGGTCATACGGTGTATCGAAAACATAATGCAGCGCGACGGTGAGTTCGACGACGCCAAGCCCGGCACCGAGATGACCACCGGTAACGGACACTACATCGATCGTCTCACGCCGCAGCTCGTCGGCAAGCTTGCGCAGGTCTTCGCGCGGAAGCTGGCGCAGGTCCGACGGCGTTTTTATGCGATCGAGAAGCGTGTACTTGCTGGGCAGGCCCATAAAAATCCCACTCGCGCTAGGCGCGCCTTTCTACAACAAACCCGGCCGCAGCCCTGAGAAAATCGGCCTTCTCATCGAACAAATCAAGGTGACGAACCGCCTGTTCCGCCAAGGCTTTTGCGTGCGTTCGCGCGCGATCCGCGCCCAGCACCGAAACGATGGTGGACTTGCCGCGCCCCGCATCCTTGCCGGCCGCCTTGCCCATTTCGCCCGCGTCGCCTTCGGCGTCCAGAAGATCGTCGGCGATCTGGAACGCGAGGCCGAGTTCCATGCCGTAAGCGAGAAGCGCATTGCGCATCGGCTGCGAAGCCTTGCCGAGGATGGCGCCGGCCTCGCAGGAGAAATTGATCAGCGCGGCCGTCTTCATGCGCTGCATGCGCGTGATCTCCGCAAGCGAAGGCTGCTTGCCTTCGAACGCCATGTCCATCATCTGGCCGCCAACCATGCCGGAATGTCCGGACGCATGCGCGAGGCGGATGACGAGATCGCAGCGGACGAACGGATCGCCATGCGCTTCGGGCGAGCCGACCAGCGCGAAGGCGTGTGTGAGAAGCGCGTCGCCCGCAAGGATCGCCGTGGCTTCGTCGAAAGCCTTGTGCACCGTGGGTTTGCCGCGCCGCAGATCGTCGTCATCCATGGCCGGCAGATCGTCATGCACCAGCGAATAGGTATGAACGCATTCGACCGCCGCGGCCACTCGGCCCAAAGAGCGCCTGTCCACGCCGAACAACGATCCGGACTGGATGACGAGAAAGGCGCGCAACCTTTTCCCGCCATTCAGCGCCGCGTAGCGCATCGCCTCCAACACCCGCGACTCCGGCCCGGCGACGGGCGGCAGCAGGGCTTCGAGGCTTTGCTCTGCGAGCAGCGCGGAATCGGCCAGCGCCTGTTCGAACAGGGAGACACGTGAATTCATGACGGGACGTCAGCCAAGATCGGCAGGCTCGACACCTTCCGGACCTTTGGCCCCATGGACGACTTTCTCCAGCCGCCCTTCGGCAGCCTTGAGCTTCTTCTCGCAATGGGCCTTCAGCGCCTGGCCCCGCTCATAGAGGGTAATGGAGTCCTCGAGATCGACCTCGCCCTGCTCCAGCCGGCCGACGATGTCCTCCAGCTCCTTGAGCGCGGATTCGAAGGAAAGCTGATCGACAGGCGTGTCGTTAGTCTTTGATTTTGCTGCCATTTACGCCTCCATCAGCGCGCTTACATGGGCGGCGGCGGAGCGCCCCAGGGCTTCGAGGTCATAGCCCCCTTCGAGGGTCGAAACAACGCGCCCGGCGCAGGCCTTTGCCGCCAGTTCGCAGATCCGCGCGGTGGCCCAGCCGAAGTCGTTTTCGGTGAGTTCGAGCTGTGCCAGGGGGTCGGATTTGTGCGCATCGAATCCGGCCGAGATGAAGATGAAATCCGGCGCGAAGGATTGCACCGCGGGCAGGATCGCGTTCGACATCGCGGAGCGAAACGCATCGCTTCCCGCATACGGCGTAAGCGGGACGTTCAGGATATTCTGCGCGACTCCGCGTTCGCTCGGCGCGCCGGTGCCGGGATAGAGCGGCATCTGATGCGTGCTCGCGTAATAAAGATTCGGATCGTTCCAGAAAATATCTTCCGTTCCGTTGCCGTGATGCACGTCGAAGTCGATGACGGCGATGCGCTCGAAAAGCCTTGTTTTACGGGCATGAAACGCACCGACTGCGACGTTGTTGAAGAGACAGAATCCCATCGCGCGATCCGCCGGCGCGTGATGTCCGGGCGGACGCACGGCGCAAAAAGCGTTCTTCATTGTCTTGTCGGCGATGCGATCGACCGCGGCGATGACGGCGCCTGCCGCGCGCAGCGCCGCTTCGCTGGAGCCCGGCGACATGAAGGTGTCGGCGTCGATGACGGCGAATCCGTTTTTTTGCGCATCGTCGTTCAGCGATCCGAGGATCGCATCGACATGCGCCTCGTCATGCGCCGCCAGCAGCGCCGCGCGCTCGGCCCGCGGCGCTTCCTGGCGCAGAAGGTTTTCGAACGCTGGGGCCGCCAGCGCGGCCAGGACCGCCTCCAGCCGGTCCGGGCTTTCCGGATGGCCCGCCGGGGGTGCGTGCGCAAGGCAGTCGTGGTGAGAAAACAGTCCTGTTTTCATGTTCCGTCCGTTCGATCCGGCACCGGTTCGGAAGGGCCAAACGGGGGCGGTTTTCCGACTCACTTCCGGGCATTAACCAGGGCCGGAGGCATGGTTCGGGCCGGCACCCGCAAGCACTTGAAAGCTTTGTGTCTCAGGCTCTGGCGCGCCTCGCAATAACCGATCTGAACCGTCACAAAATAGATGCACAAAAGCCACAGAGCAGTTGGGAATGTAGCGCTTTTCGCGATTCCGTTTTGACCCAATGTATTTAGGCCCGTAGTTTGCCAACCAAACGGGCATTGCTGCGCAAAGCACCTTTGCGCAAGGCCACAGCTGCCATCCGGCAACTGTCCGTTGATGGCAGTTAGTCGTTACGACCGAACCAAGGGGGTTCCCAAGTGTATAAAGCCAACGTGAATAACCGTAGCCTGCGCTCGGCTCTGCTCCTCGGAGCAGCTTCCGCCGCAGCCTTGGGCCTTGCCGCTCCGGCACAGGCGCAAGACCAAACCGTCGAAACCGTGGTTGTCACGGGTTCGCGCATTCCGCAGACCGGCCTGTACTCGACGTCGCCCGTTACCGTCGTCGGTAGCCAGGACGTCCAGCTGCAGGGCGCCGTGAACTCCGAACAGCTGCTCAACCAGCTACCGCAGAACGTCGGCGGCGTGACCTCGGGTTTCGACATCTCGTCGAGCGGTACGGCAACCGTGAATCTGCGAAATCTGGGTTCAGTCCGCACCCTTGTTCTCGTGGACGGCAAGCGCTACGTCCCATCGAGCATCGGTGGCGGCATCGGTGGCGGCGTCGACCTGGACGCCATTCCGCCCAGCATGATCGATCACGTGGAAGTCGTGACCGGCGGTGCATCCGCCGTGTACGGTTCTGACGCGATCGCCGGCGTCGTCAACATCCTTCTCAAGAAGGATTTCGAAGGCGCGGAAATCACGGGCACCTACTCCGCTTATCCGGACTACAACATGGACGGCCAGACGGCCGACGTGAACGGCATCCTCGGCTTCTCGAGCGGCGACGGCAAAGGCAACGTCACGATGTGGGGTGGCTACACCCATCGTGAAGCCGTCAGCCAGGCCGACCGCAAGTACGGTAACCGTCCGCTGGTGTCGAACGGTTGTACCCGTGGCGACGCCGCGGCTCATCTCTGCACGCCGGGCTTCGACGTCGTCGGTTCCGGCTCGGTCCCGCAGGGCGCGTTCTATGTCGCAAGCGGCCCGAACAAATTTGGCGGTCCGTGTTATCATTATACTGGCACGCCTGACCCGCTGACGAACTTCGGCCGTTACGAGTTCAACTCGTCCGGCACCTTCTCGTGCAGCACGGCCCCGGGAACCGATCCCCAGCCGGGTTCGACCTTCAACTTCAACCCGCAGCAGCTGAACCAGACGGAACAGACCCGTTACAACTTCGGCGCCAGCGGCCATTATGAAGTCAACAAGGGCCTCGATCTCTACGCCCGTATGCTCTACTCGAACAACCGCATCAACACCGCGATTGCCTCGACGCCGACGAGCTTCTTCGACTTCAAGGTCAATGCCGACAACCCGTTCCTCAGCGCTGCGCAGAAGGACCTGCTGTTCGGGACCCCGACGCCTCTGCCGACGGATCCGGACGCACACATCCTGCTCGCCAAGCGCATGATCGACTTCGGTCCTCGCCGGACCGAATTCACCTTCGACAGCTTTGAAATGGTCGTCGGTGCGAAGGGCGATCTGGGTTACGGCTGGAACTACGACATTTCGGCCCAGTACGGCAAAAGCGAAAGCCAGCAGTGGAATACGGGCTTTGTCTCGTACAAGGCACTGCAGGAGTCGATCGATGTCGTCGCCGACCCGACGTCTCCGACAGGCTTCTCGTGTAAGTCGGGCAATACCGGTTGCGCGCCATTCAACATCTACAACGTGAACCCGGCGGCGCCTGGGCAGTTCAACCAGAACATCTTCAACTACGACAGTGTGAACTACGTACTGCTGACGCAGGTTGAAGAGCGCGTGGTCACCGGTTCCGTGGCCGGCGATCTCGGCTCATGGGGCGTACAGTCCCCGTGGGCGAAGGATCCGGTTGCCGTCGCGCTTGGCGCTGAATACCGCCAGGAGCAGGGCAGAGTGCGTCCTGACAACATCCTGCAAACGGGTAACGCGCTTGGGCTTTCTGGCGCCGTTCTGCCGGTCGAAGGTGCGTACAACGTCCGCGAAGGCTTCGGCGAATTGAAGGTTCCGCTGGTCGAAGGCATGCCCTTCATCGAGGACCTGGAACTCGAAGGCGGCTACCGCTATTCGAGCTACAGCAACGCTGGCGTCACCTCGACCTACAAGTATGGCGGTTCGTGGCAGCCGATCGACGACATCAAGTTCCGGGCGTTGTGGCAGCGTGCTGTCCGCGCCCCGAACATTGGTGAGTTGTTCACGCCGCAGGCCATCGGTCTCGACAGCGGTACCGACCCTTGCCAGGCAAAGCAAAACCCGACCGGCAACCTTGAGGCACTTTGCATTGCTACCGGTGCGCGTGCGGCTCAGCCGTCCACATGTAACGCCGGCCAGTGCAACACGCTGACAAGTGGTAACCCGAACCTGAAGCCGGAAACCGCCGACACGAAAACCTTCGGTCTCGTGTTCACGCCGACCTTCTTTGATGGGTTTACGGCGACGGTTGACTACTACGACATCAAGGTGAGCAACGCCATCGGGACATATCAAGGCAGCCCGGATGGCGTATTCAACGCCTGCTACAAGCCAACTGGCGGTATTACCAATGTGGCCGCGCAGGCGGCATCGGCCCCCTGTCAGGCAATTGTGCGCGATGCCACGGGCGGATTCATCACACCGACCGGTTATATCGACCAGCACAATGCCAATACCGCGCTGTTGCACCCGACGGGTATCGACGTGGCGCTAAACTACCAGACGGACCTGTCCGCAGTGGGCTGGAACGATGCTGGTTCATTGGCGTTCAATCTGAACGGCACCTATCAGGATACGTACAAGCAACAAGGTGGTGCGACCACGCCTCTGGGCGACTGCGCCGGCTACTACGGCAACTTCTGCGGCGTGCCGGATCCGAAGTATCGCTTCAACTTCCGCGTCAACTGGACCGACGCTTCCGGCGACGTGCTGATCTCCGCACGTTGGCGCTACATCGGTTCGGTCCGTCTCGACTCCGATCACTGCATCGGTGCTTCATCGGACTCCTGCACGGTGACGCCTGCGAACTTCGATGCGATCGACGAGCAGATCCCGTCCGTGTCGTATTTCGACCTGACCGGCGTCTGGAACATCCGCGAGGGCCTCAGCCTCACGGCCGGCGTCCAGAACCTTCTGAACAAGAAGCCGCCGGTGGTCGACTCCAACCTCGACGCGAACGAGAACAACTCCAATACCTTCCCGGGCGTCTACGACATCCAGGGACGTCAGTTGTTCGTCTCCGGCACGCTCAAATTCTGAGTTAGCCGAAACGTTCAAGGAATTGGCGGCGGCCCGAAAGGCCGCCGCCTTTTTTTGTGCCGCCTCGATCGGCTC
>DATIVW010000206.1:0-5713 GCA_035465595.1 Rhizomicrobium sp.
CAAGGGCCGCGCGAAATACGCGCCCTTCATCTCGGACGGATTGAGCGCGTTGCTTAGTGAGGCAAACGCCGCCGAGGACAAATTCGCCAAGGCGAACAAGGACACCCCGCCCCTGGTCGAAGGCGATCTTTTCACGTCCAATTTCGAAGGCGCGACGGCCTACAAGATCGGCGCCTGCACAGGTGACGCCAGAACCGGGCATTGCGCCATCGTGCTCACCTACGACCCGGGCAAGACAAGCAATCCCAAGGACAAGCCGTTCAGCTGGACGGACACGGCCTATCTTGTAAATGGCGCGGACGGCTGGAAAATCGACGACATCGGGTTCGGCGGAAACTGGGATTTCGGCAACAAGGGAAGAATGAGCGACACGCTCAAGATGGTGATCAAGACCGCTGGCGAATGAACGGCTCGTAACAAACGGTATTTTTCGCGCGAAAATGGATGCAAGAAGAAGAACAAGAAGGAATGCAAGATGACTGGTCCCAAAAATTTCCCCGTCGGCAAGACCGACGAAGAGTGGCAGAAGTCCCTCGATCCCCATGCCTATCGCGTGCTGCGCAAGCACGGCACCGAGCCGGCCGGCAGCCATCCGCTCAACCGCGAAAAGCGCGAGGGCCTTTATCACTGCGCCGGTTGCGGAAAGGCGCTTTATGAATCGGACGCGAAATACGAAAGCGGCTCCGGCTGGCCGAGCTTCTACAAGGCAAAGGAAGGGGCGGTTGCCACGTCCACCGACCGGACGCTCGGCATGGAACGCACCGAAGTGCACTGTGCCGATTGCGGCGGCCATCTTGGCCATGTCTTTGCGGACGGCCCGCAGCCCACGGGCCTGCGCTTCTGCATGAACGGCGCTGCCCTCAAATTCGAGCCCAAGACGTGACGTTCACGGCCGAAAAGCCCGCCGGCACCAAGCGCGAGATCTTTCATGATCTCGCGCTGCAGGCCGAAGGTTTGTTCCGCGGCGAGCGCGATGCCATCGCCAATGCCGCCAATCTGTCTTCGCTGATCTTCACCAGCCTGGACGATCTGAACTGGGCGGGTTTCTATTTTTTGAAGAACGGCGTCCTGGTGCTGGGCCCGTTCCAGGGCCGTCCCGCCTGCGTGCGCATCGAGATGGGCAAGGGCGTGTGCGGCACGGCTGCCGCGCGGCGCGAGACGCTTGTGGTGGAAGATGTCGAGAAATTCCCGGGCCACATCGCGTGCGACGTCGCCTCGCGTTCGGAGATCGTCATTCCGCTGACGAGGAACGGCAACGTCGTCGGCGTGCTGGACATCGATGCGCCGGTGCACGCGCGTTTCGACGCCGAGGATCGCAAGGGCCTGGAAAACCTCGCGCGCCTGTGGCTTGAGGCCAGCGATATCTGAAAGGAAAACCCGCCCGCTCATGCGGGCGGGCCCTGTCCTGTTACGCCGCTGCTATTCGCGGGCGAAATCGATGCCCGCGCGGGTCTCGTCGATCGCCTGATTCACGAGGCTGATCGCCCGTTCGCGATGTCCGCCCTTGTTGGGCGTGGATGCCTGCAATTCGTTGCGCGCCGTGCGCAGTGCATCGAGCGCGGCATGCATGTGGCTCTGGTACGCCGCCATCGCTTCGCCGATGAAGATGCCCGACGCGAGCACGGCACCGAGGGCGACTGCGCCAATGCCCGTCTTCGTAATGGTCTTCATAAATATCCTCCCAATATGACCCCAGTGGTCATCGGCGGAGTCTAAATTAAAATCGGCGGCGTGGAAGGCGCGCCGCCGGTCTGCACCTTGGTAATCCTGTAAAATACGCTAGTCGCGGGCGTGCGCGCGCGCTTCGTCTTCGGCCCGGCGCAATTCGCCGCCTTCCGGTCCTTCGAGGGCAGCTTCAGCCTGCCGGCCCATCTCCGGAATGCGGCTGCGGTTGGCGCGGACAAAGGCTTCCTCGTCCTGGCGGAATTCGCGCGCGGCGGTGTAGTTGCCTTCGCCAATCACGTCCTTGCGGGCCTTCCTCGCCGGTCGTTTCGCTGCTTTGGGAGCGGCACGGCGGGGCGATTTGCGCGCGACGGCTTTTTTGGCCTTTTTGGCTTTGCGCGTCTTCCGGATCTTCGCGGCTGGACGCCGCTTGACCGCCTTCGTCGCTTTTCGGGATTTCTTCTTCTTCGCCATGCGTGTCTCCGTTGGAGGATGCGGATCTTTGCGCCCGCACCGGCAACGGATCATGCGCGCGATGGTTCCAGTGTCAGTCCCAAAACCTCACGCAGCCTGAAATTTCCTGCGCGCGCGCAATGCCGTGACATGCAATGCGCCCATCAGCGTCAGGCCGCTGAGGATCAGCCCCGTTCCGAGCCACACGGCGCCCGTCACGTCGATATCGCTGACAATGAAGGATGCGAGCAGAGGCCCCAGCGCGCCGGCAAGGAGCTGGGTGGCGCCCGATTGCATGGCGGTGCGGCGCGAGGGATCGGCTTCGATCGTCATTGGCACGAGGAACGGCCCGATCAGAACGATCACAAGGCCAATCCAGGCGTTTGCGGCGATGAAGAGCCATGCCGGGGGGTGGATCGTCAGCGTGAACCAGCCGCTGATGAACAGAAGGGTCGAGAAACTGAACACGGTGAACCAGTGAACGCGGCCCGCCAGCGCGGTCGCCAGAAACCCGCCAGCCACCTGCGCGGCGAGCGAAACCCACAGGGACGTCCGCGCCACGTCGGCACTCAAGCCGGCTTCGTGGCTCATGGGTTGCAGGTAAACAGCCACGGCACCCGCGGCCGACGTATAAAGAAGCGTTGCGAGCAATGCCCACCAGCCGCGCAAGGGCGGCGCGCCGCTCTCATCCGGATTGACGGGCAGGTCACCGTAGAAGTTGGGCGTCTGTGTCGCCGCGGTCAGGCCGCAAAGCGCGGTCAAGCCCAGCGCCGCAAAACCGCCTTCGCTGCCGAAATGGGGAATGATGTAGACGAAGGAGAGCGCGATCAGCAGCTGACCCAACACGATCGAGGTCCAGAAGAACCCGGCCCAGCGCTCCGGAGTTTCGGTCCGGGCGATCATGCCGACCGTGATCCAGAGCAGGATGCCCTCTGGGATTCCCGCCAGCGTCCGCAGGACCAGCACCCCGCTGCCGCTGGCCGGCATGGAAGCGAAGTCGAGCAGGGCCAGCGCAAGCGATGCCCCTGCCGCCATCCAGCGCAATTGACGCGCTTTCAGGAAGGCGCCGGAAAACCCTGCGCACAATCCCATCGCGAGGCTTTCCAGCGTTGCGCATTGGCCGATGCCCGCCGCGGAAATGCGTCCGCTATCGGCCAGCGTGCCCAGCAAGACGGGCATCACGCCCACCATCAAAAGCGCCAGCGTCCCCAGAATGATAGCGCTGACTGCGGGAAGGAGGGTCAGCGAAGGCCCGATGGCTTCGACGACGACGATCTCATCGGCATTCGACGGGGCGGGCTCGCTCATTATGCGAGATTGGCAACAAAAAGGGCGGCCACGCAAATCGCGGGCCGCCCCGGCTTTTCTTTACGTCAACTATTTCACATTGCTGTTGGCGCGGATGAATTCGGCGACCGCGTCGTGCATCTCCTTCAGCGACTCGTGATGGGCGTAAACCATGTGGCCCGACTGATAGTAGTGATAGGTGATGTTGGCCTGCAGCTTGCGCGGAATCGGCAGCTGATGCATTTCGTACCAGCCTTCATAATAAGGCGTGGCAAGATCGAAATAGCCGCCATTGAGCATCACCTTCAGGTTCGGGTTCTGCTTCATCGCATTGGCGAGGTCCGGCATCACGTTCATCGCGCCGCGCGCGGGAAAGCGCGAGCCCGGCGGCGAATGCCTGAAGTCCCACGCGCGGTTCGCGCCCGGCGCCGTCGGCAGGTACATCCTGCCTTGCCCGAAGTTGAGCTGGTTGCGGACATAGTCGTTGAACGAGGAGATGTAGGCCGAACTCAGGGCCGACGATTGCGGATCGTATTCGGTGCGCTGGCTGAGTGGATCGAGATTTGGCCCGGAGAACCGCGTGTCCAGCCGCCCCGTCGACATGTCGTTGGAATCGAGAAGCATCTTGCGGAATTCGCCGCCGTCGATGCGCAGATCGCCCTTCAGCAGGTACCACACCGGCAGGCCCGTGACCTTGTGCAGTTGCTGGGCGATCGTGTTGCGCTGCGCATCGGATAGGCTGGCGCCGCGATCCAGCGCCTGCAGATATGGCCCCATCGCGAATTGCTCGACGGTGTGCAGGAACGCCGGAAGATCCTTCGGCTTCTTGCCCGGGAGCGCGTTGTGATACCACGCTGTCGCAGCATAGGTCGGCAAGGCGATCGCGTAGGGCAGGTTCATGCCCGGATTGTTCTGCGGCCGGTCCACCGACAGGTCGTAGTTCAGGATCTGCGACAGCAGGATGACGCCGTTGAAATCGATCGAGTCGTCGTTCTCCAGGTCATTGACCAGAACCGCCGAGCGCGGCGTGCCGTAGCTTTCGCCGAAGATGAACTTGGGCGAATTCCAGCGGTTGTACTTGGAGAGGAATTCGCGAATGAACGCGGCGAATGCATGCCCGTCGGCATCGACGCCGTAGAACGCCTTCTCCTTGTCCTTGCCCGCGATGCGGCTGAAGCCGGCGCCCGGCGCGTCTATGAACACCAGGTCGCTGGCGTCGAGCAGGGTCGAGTCGTTGTCGACCAGCTGGTAGGGCGCCGCCGGAGCATGGCTGTCGTCGGGCGTGACGATGCGCTTGGGTCCCCAGGCGCCCATGTGCAGCCACACCGTGGCCGAGCCCGGCCCGCCGTTGAAGATGAAGGTGACGGGCCGGCTTTCCGGCGAAGCGCCCGTCTTCGCGTAATAGACAAAGAACATCGACGCTTCGGGCGATGATGCGTCTTTCTTGGCGTCCGGATTCCGGGCGCCGCCGTTTTGCGCCGTGTCGTCCCAGTCGTTGGGATGCACGACCAGTGTGCCGGCGACGGCGCGATAACCGATGCCGTTCACCGAACCATTCGTGACCGATTCCTCGGACTTGAAGAACTTGCCGGAATAAAGATCGGGTTTCGTGTCGGGCTTGGGGGCAGGCGCATCGGCAGCGAATGCGACGGCGGCCAGAAGGGCGATGGCCAGTGGAGCAGTGAAGAAATAGGCACGTTTCACGGGGCGGTCCCTTTCACCGGCATCCTTGCCGGATGGGTTGTTGAGCACGTCGCGAAAGCCCCGAAGATTCCGCGCGCGGAAGAAACGAAGGGCCGCGTTCGCGGCGCGGCCCTTCGCAATCCTCTTATTTCACGTTGCTGGTCGAGCGGATGAACTGGGCGACCGCATCGTGCAATTCCTTCAGCGATTCCTCGTGGGCGTACACCATGTGGCCGGAAGGATAGTAGTGATAGGAGATGTTGCTCTGCAGCTTGTCCGGGATCGGCAGGTGATGCATCTCGTACCAGCCTTCGTAGTAAGGCGTGGCGAGATCGTAATAGCCGCCATTGACCATCACCTTCAGGTTCGGGTTTTGCTTCATCGCGTTGGCAAGATCCGGCATCACGTTCGTGGCGCCCGGGAAAGCAAAGCCCGCGCCCGGCTGCTGGTGCTTGAAATCCCAATATTTGAAGACGTCCGCGAACGGATAGAAGATCTTGCCCTGGCCGTAATTGAGCTGGTTGCGGACATAGTAGTTGAACGCGGAAATATAGGCGGAGCTGATCGCGGCCGATTGCGGATCGTAATCGGCTTCCTTGCTCAGCGGATCAAGATCGGGACCGGAGAA
>DATIVW010000207.1:0-6622 GCA_035465595.1 Rhizomicrobium sp.
CAAGATCGAGCGGCCCAAGACCGGCGATCCGTTCCGCGCCTTCAAGGGCGGCCTCTACAGCCCGCACTTCCAGACCTACAACCGCAACAAGCGCAGCGTAACGCTCGACACCAGGCAGGCGGCGGACCAGAAGATCCTCGATGCGCTCGTCGCGGATGCCGACGTGTTCATCCAGAATTTCCGCCCCGGCGTCGCCGAAGAATTGAATGTCGGCGCCGAGCGGCTGCAGAAGATCAATCCGCGTCTGATCTATTGCGGCATCTCCGGCTTCGGCCATGACGGACCGGACCGCGAGCGGCCAGCCTACGATACAGTGGCCCAGGCGGCGAGCGGCTGGCTTCGCTTGCTGATCAATCCGGAAAATCCGCGCGTCGTGGGCCCGGCTATCGCCGATGCCGTAACGGGTATGTATGCGGCGTTCGGCATCCTGGGCGCGCTGCATGAGCGCGAGAAAACCGGACGCGGCCGTCGCGTGGAGGTCTCGATGCTCGAAGCGATGTGTCACTTCAATCTCGACGACTTCACGCACTACTTCTCGCAGAACGAGATCATGGGCCCCTATAGCCGGCCCAGCGTATCGCAGTCCTATGTGTTCGAATGCGCGGACGGAAAATGGATCGCGATGCACATGTCGTCGCCCGAGAAGTTCTGGGAGGGGTTGGCGAGCGCGATCGAGCGCCCCGATCTGTTCCAGGACCCGCGCTTCGCCGACCGGCCGGCGCGCATCAGTCACCAGCAGGACCTGATCGACCTGATGACGCCGATCTTCAAGACCAGGACGCGCGCCGAATGGTGCGCGCGGCTGGACAAGGAAGGCGTGCCGTTCTCGCCGGTCTACGATTCGAGCGAAGCGCTCCAGGACAAGCAGGCCAAATTCCTCGGCATCGAAGTCGAGGCGCAGCATCCCACCATGGGCCGTTTCCGTACCGTGCGGTTTCCGGTGAATTTCGACGGCAAGCCGATTTCCGAAGTAGCCCCGCCGCCGACGCTGGGCGAGCATGACGCGGCGATCAAGGCGGCGGGTGGCCGGGTCTGGCGCGCAAAATCGGCCGATGCAGCGGAGTGACAGTCGCGTCGCAAAGCTGTTTTGTTCGCATAGCGAAATTGACTTCGTAATACGAAATCCCTAGCTTTTGTAAGAAGGAGGAATCCGCAACAACGTTTGCGGCTCGGCGAGCGCGGCCACGTGTTTTCCGAAGCATCTGCGGCAAGAACAACCGCAGCGCAGGCGCCGTTACGGAGGCCGAAGCGACGCAGCACAAAAAGCTGCCGCCAGCAGGGGGGAATATATGAAATCGTTCGGGCTTTTGAATTCACGCGCGTCCGCCAGGCTTCTGCTTGGATCGACGGCGCTCGCCGGCGCGCTGTTGAGCGTGGCTCCTGCTTTCGCGCAAGGCAGCGATGGAATCGAAGAAGTCGTCGTCACCGCACGCCAGCGCAGTGAAGACATCCAGAAAGTGCCGTCGCAAGTCACGGCCTTCACCGCCGAGCAGATCGAAGCCAAGGGCATCACGACGCCCGCCGACTTCCTCAACGCGGTTCCCAATGTGAGCTTCGTCGCCACGCAGAACGCCGGTACCAGCTTCGTCGTCATCCGCGGCATCAGCCAGGCGCGCAACAGCGAACCCTCCGCCGCGATCATCGTCGACGGCGTGCCGATGACGCAGCCCGCCTCGTTCAACCAGGAACTGCTCGACATCCAGCAGATCGAAGTCGTGAAGGGCCCTCAGGGCGCCCTCTACGGACGCAATGCCATCGGCGGTGCCATTCTCATCACGACCAAGCAGCCCACCGACGAATGGGAAGGCGACCTGACGGCCGGATACGACAACGGTCCCGGCTGGAAAGTGCAGGGCGTGGTCAGTGGCCCGATCGCCGACGAGCTGAAGATGCGCGCCGCTGTGTCCTATCTCGACACCGATGGCCGCCTGCGCAACATCGACAACGTGGACCATTCGGCGAAGAAGAATGCCGATCCCATCAAGGACTTCAATGCGCGCGTGTCGTTCCTTTACACGCCAACCGCGAACTTCACGGCGGACTTGCGGCTCTCGACGGACCTGCTCAACACGCGCGGCCTCTACTACATCGTGCCGCCGTTCGGCTCGCCGAATTTCAACAATCCCGACTTCACCAGCCAGCCGATCAACCTCAACAATTCGGGCAAGGACGATCGCAAGATCTACGACGCCGCGCTGAAACTGTCCTACGACATCGGCGCCGGCACCTTCACCTCGATCACCGCCTACAGCACGGTGTGGGAAATCCTCACCGGCGACGGCTACACCTTCGATCCGTTCGGCCATTCGAAGATCTTCTTCGATTTCGACCAGAGCCAGTTCCTGACATCCAAGACGTTCAGCCAGGAAGTGCGCTTCACCTCGCGCGCCGATCAGCGGTTCCGCTACATCATCGGCGCGGAAGTTTTCGATACCGACCGCTTCATCTCGACCGGCAACATGTTCGACGTGGCCGACGAAGGCGTGGTCCCGGTTTATCGCCACCCGACGTCGGCGCCGTTCGCGTTCCAGCCGCAGGGACAGATCTCGTTCCTCGCCGACGGGCAGCGGCAGTTCGCGTGGGCGGGCTACATCGATACCTCGACGGACATCACCGACGATCTCGAGCTGTCGCTCAACGTGCGGTACGACCGCGATCACCGCCGCAACACGACCAAGACACCGCAGGCATTCCTCACGGCGGCGGGCATTCCCGGCGCCACGGGCGACCAGCGCTCGCACACCTGGTCCGCGTGGCAGCCGCAGGCGATCCTCAAATACCAGTGGACCGACAGTCTCAGCGTCTATGGCAGCTTCAGCCGCGGCTTCCGCAGCGGCGGATTCAACCAGACGGGCGTCGCCACCGCGGCGGCGGCGGCGGGCTTCGACAATGTCGGCGATGAGTTCGCAGCCGAGACGGCCGATACCTGGGAGGCCGGCTTCAAGAGCCGCTGGTTCGACGATCACCTGGTCCTGAACGGCAGCATCTACCGGACCACGGACCACAACGACTATTACTTCGTGTTCCTTGCCTCCAACTCCACGCAGAACCTCGGCAACATCAAGGAAGTGCGCTTCCAGGGCTTCGACCTGGACGCGACCGCGCGCATCGACGAGTACCTCAGCGCCAACCTCGGCTTCGGCATGACCGACAGCAACATCCGCAAGTATCCCGGCGCATCGAGCGCGCTGGTGGTGGGCTCGAAGGCGCCGCTGGTGTCGGACTACACGTTCAATCTCGGCGTTCAGTATCAGCGCCCGGTGTGGACCGGATGGGATCTGCTCGTGCGTGCGGACTACAACCTGATCGGTCCAACGACCTTCGTGATCCCTGTGCCGGCGGCGGGCGAGCCTGTTCCGCAGGAACGCAATCCGGTGGGCCTCGTGGATCTTCGCGCGGGATTCCAGAGCGCCGACTGGACGATGACGGCGTGGGCGAAGAACCTGTTCGACAAGAAATACAACACGGAATATTCGACCGGCGGCTTCCTCTTCAAGGCGGAGCCGCGCACCTGGGGCATTCAGGTCACCAAGCACTTCTGAAGGGTTGCCCCTCCAGCCGCGCCGGCGCGTAACGCTGGCGCGGCATCTTTTTCAGTCCGGATGAACCGAGCGCAAAAGATAGGGCTGGCGCCTGAGCGCCTGTTCGATGGCGCGTGCCGCGTTCTGCAGGATGGGAAACCGCGTGCGGATCAGCTCTTCCTTGCCGACGCGCGACGTTGAGGTCGAGCAGTTGATCGCCGCGAGCGAGCGCCCCTGGTCGTCGAGGATCGGAATCGCAATCGAGATCAGTCCGTAGTCGAGCTCGTCCTGCGTGGCGGCGTAACCGTTCTTGCGGACGTCCAGGAACAGCCGGCGCAAATCGGCGCGGGAGGTGACGGTATGCTCCGTGAACGACGTGAAGGTGCCGGTGTCGAGATAGTGATTGCGCACTTCTTCATGCTCGAAAGCTAGCATCGCGCGGCCGAGGGACGTGGCGTAGGCCGGATAGCGCGTGCCCACGCCCGCCGCCAGGCGGATCATGCGGTTGGTTGAGACATGGACGAGGTAGAGAATGTCGTAGCCGCTAAGGACCGCGAGGGACGAACTGTCGCCGGTTTCATCGCGCACGGCCTGCAGGTGCGGGCGCACGAGCTCGCCCAGGCTCATCGAATCCAGATAGGCGGAGGCGAAACCCATCACCTCGGGCCGCAGCAGGAAGTGGCGGTGATGCTTGGCGACATAACCCAGCTTCACCAGCGTGTTGAGGCAGCGCCGCGCGGCGGCCGGCGAAAGGTCGGTCACCTCCGCCACTTCGCTCAGCGTCATCTGAGGATTGTCCTTGCCGAAGGCGCGCAGGACCGAAAGGCCGCGTTCCAGGGTCGAGAGGTATTCGGAATCGGCGTGCGGTTCTTTTTCTTCGGCGTCCATGTCCGTGACCGGGCGAGGCCTGCGGCGTTCCACGGAGCGCGGCGCGCGAGAGGCAATGTCGTGACGTTTGTCCATCAAATCAGATTCGCGCAAGGGCCATTTTTTCGGAAATCGAAGATACCGCCAAATATAGAAAACCTGTAGCATCGCCCATAGGAAATATGAGCGAGGAAATGCCCCGATGATGCCCCTTCTGCCCACCAGCCTTGTCGGCTCCTATGCCCAGCCCGACTGGCTGCTCGACCGATCCAAGCTCGCCAAGCGGTTCCCGCCGCGCGTTCGGGCGAACGAGCTGTGGCGTGTCGATCCGCAGTGGCTGCAGGAAGCGCAGGACGACGCGACGCGGCTGGCGATTCTGGACCAGGAGCTGGCCGGGCTCGACATCATCACGGATGGGGAAATCCGCCGCGAAAGCTATTCCAACCGCTTCGCCACGGAGCTCGAGGGTGTGGATCTCGACAATCCGGGCACGGCGCTGGATCGCAGCGGCCATCCCAATCCCGTGCCGCGCGTCACCGGCAAGATCCGGCGCCGCAATCCGGTGGAAGTGCGCGATCTTCAATTCCTCAAGGCGAACACGAAGAAGCCCGTGAAGATGACGGTGCCGGGCCCCTTCACAATGTCGCAGCAGGCACAGAACGATTTCTACAAAAGCGAAGAAGAGATGGCGCTCGACTACGCCGCTGCGGTGAATGCGGAGATCAAGGACCTGTTTGCGGCCGGCGCGGACGTGGTGCAGGTGGACGAGCCCTACATGCAGGCGCGGCCGGAGAAGGCGCGCCAGTACGGCGCCAAGGCGCTGGACCGCGCGCTTGAGGGCGTGAAGGGCACCACCGCCGTGCATATCTGCTTCGGCTACGCCGCGATCATCCACGAGCGGCCGAACGGTTATTCCTTCCTGCCGGAATTCGCCAACACCTCGGTGAAGCAGGTGTCGATCGAAACGGCGCAATCCAAGCTCGACGCGTCCATACTGAAATCCCTGCCGGACAAGACGATCATCCTCGGCGTGCTCGATCTTTCCACGCATGAGGTGGAGACGCCGCAGGTGGTGGCGCAACGCATCGAAAAGGCGCTGCCTTACGTGGATGTGAAGCGCCTGGTCATCGCGCCCGATTGCGGCCTCAAATACCTGCCGCGCGACGTCGCGTTCGGCAAGATGAAGGCGATGGCCGATGGCGCGCGTATCGTGCGCGAGAAGCTCATCTGATCATGCCCGCCAAGGTCGAGTTGCTGCTTCTGCCCGGCATGATCTGTGACGCCGCGTTCTGGCGCGAGCAGGTGAAAGACTTGTCCAATGTCGCCAACCCGCGCGTTGTCGAGTTCGGGCCGCTGGAAAGCTTCGAGGCCATGGCGGACAAGGTGTTGTCCGTCGCACCGGAGCGCTTTGCGCTTGCGGGCCATTCGATGGGCGGGCGCGTGGCGCAGGAAGTCTATCGCAAGGCGCCGGACCGCGTGTCGAAGCTGGCGCTGCTCGCCACCGATTATCGCGGCCATGTGAGCGAAGCGGCGCGCGCGGCGGAAGAAGCGCGCCGCAACGGCATGCTCGCCAAGGTGAAAGCGGAGGGCATGCGAAGCTTCGCCGAAGGGTGGGTAAAGATGGTGATGGCGCCTGCGAACATGACGAATGCGGCGCTGGTCGAAGACGTGGTGGCGATGATGGCGCGGCAGACGCCGGAGACGCTTGCGGCACATACGCTGGCCGGTCTTCTGCGGCCGGATTACACGGACATGCTGCCGCGCGTCGCGGTGCCGACGCTGCTCGCCGCGGGCGACGCCGATACGCTGCGGCCGGTATCGGTGCATCAGGAGATGGCGGCGCGCATCCCCGACAGCAAGCTTGTCATCATCGAAGGCAGTGGCCACATGGTCGCAATGGAAAAACCGGTGGCCGTTACCGCCGCGATGCAGGATTGGTTGCGGGGCTGAGTTTCAGCGCCGGAGCGCCGGCGGCTGTGCCTCCCACGCGCGAATGGCGATTGCGATGCAAACCCGCGCGTCCGGGGCGGTAACCAACACTGTCATTTGTGATTGGGGAAATTTATAGAAATATGCAAGTGTTCTGGGCACTTCCAATCCTACAGTGCCTGGGGTCGGCGCTGTCGATTTTCTCGCTAACGCAATCGCACTTTTGGGGCGGGTCACCGCTTGTGCCCGCGATCTGCACGCATGGAGTCTGTCTGAATGAGTGGCATCGTGCAGTTTGTCCTGAA
>DATIVW010000208.1:0-6738 GCA_035465595.1 Rhizomicrobium sp.
ACCGCCGAACTTTTCCGGCGATCTTTGTCTCCGCGGCTCCGCGCCTCCGCGTGAGACTTTCTCTTATTCCGCCGGGCTCGTCGCGTGCCTATGGCCGCGGCCGCCCTTGCGGCTGAAGCGTTCACCGAGGTGATCCAGATAGGTATAGATCACCGGCGTGATGTAGAGCGTCAGAAGTTGCGACAGCATCAGGCCGCCGACGACGGCAAGGCCCAGCGGCTGGCGGGTTTCGCCGCCCGCGCCGAAGCCGATGGCGATGGGCAGCGTGCCCATCAAGGCCGCCATCGTCGTCATCATGATGGGGCGGAAACGGATGACGGCGGCTTCGAAGATCGCGGTCTCGGCCGGCACGTTTTCGCTGCGCTCGCGCGATAGCGCGAAGTCGATCATCATGATCGCGTTCTTCTTCACGATGCCGATCAGCATGATCATGCCTACGAAGGCATAGAGACTGAGCGGCACGCCGAAAATGTAGAGCGTGATCAGCGCGCCCACCGCCGCCGAGGGCAGGCCGGACAGGATCGTCAGTGGGTGGATGAAACTCTCATAGAGAATCCCCAGAACGATATAGACGACGACCAGCGCCGCGATCAGCAATATCGCGGTGCCCTGCGACGATTGCTGGAATGCCTGCGCCGTTCCCTGGAACGACGTCTGCACCGTTGCCGGCAGATTGATCTGCCGCTGCACGCGGTCGATGGTCGAAACCGCGTCGCTGAGGGCATAACCGGGCGCAAGATCGAACGAGATCGTCACCGCGGGCAATTGGCCCTGATGGTTCACGCTCAGCGGCATGGTGCTGTTGGTGATTTTGGTGACGGCAGTCAGCGGCACCAGCGTTCCGTTCTGTGCCGTCACGTAGAGGCGCGAAAGATCGTTGGGGCCGGCCTGGTATTTGTCCTGCACCTCCAGAATCACCTGATACGTATCCGACGAGGCGTAGATCTGGGAGATTTCCTCGCCGCCAAAGGCCGCGCCCAACGCCGTTTCCACGGCCGCGGGCGTCACGCCCAGCGCCCCGGCGCGGTCGCGATCGATGGTCACGTTCACTGCCGGCGTCGAGAGCTGGAGATCGCTCGTCACCTCGGTGAAGCCGGGCGCCGTGGATAAGGCATTCATCAGCTTTGTGGAGCTGTCCTCAAGCTCCCGCATGTCGAGATCCTGCAGCGTGTACTGATACTGCGATTTCGTCAGCTTGCCGCCCATGCGGATCATGGGCGGGACTTGCATGTAGATATTGAGGCCCGGAATGTTCGACAGTTTTTTCTGCAGCTCGCGTGCGACCTCCTGTGCCGACAGGCTGCGCTCGGAAAGCGGCTTCAGGGTCGCGAACACGCGGCCGCTGTTCACGCCCGAACTCGATCCGCCCGAACCGACGGCGGACATGAAGCCCTGGACATTCGGATCCGCGGCCACGATGTCCGCGGCCTGCTGCTGATAGCGCACCATCTGCGCAAAGGATGTTCCGTTGGCCGCCTCGGTCAGGCCGAACACCTGTCCCTGATCGCTCGTCGGCAGGAAGTCCTGCGGCATGATCTTGAACATGAAGGCCGTCGCCAGGATGCTGGCGACGAACACGCCCAGAATCGTGCGGCGGTGCTCCAGGCTCCAGCGCAGCGAACGCTCGTAGCCATCCTGCAGCTTGCTGAAGCTGTTCTCGCTCCATTCGTAGAAGCGGTTGTGCTTCTTGTGATGCTCCGATTGCAGGAGCCGCGCGCACAACATGGGCGTCAGCGTGACGGACACGATGCCTGAGAACACGATGGCGAGCACGATCGTCACCGCGAATTCGTGCAATAGCCGGCCCATGATGCCGCCCATGAACACCAGCGGGATGAACACCGCGGCCAGCGACATCGTCATCGAAAGAATGGTGAAGCCGATCTCCCGGGCGCCCTTCAGCGC
Organism: Rhizomicrobium sp.; assembly: GCA_035465595.1. Taxonomy (GTDB): domain Bacteria; phylum Pseudomonadota; class Alphaproteobacteria; order Micropepsales; family Micropepsaceae; genus Rhizomicrobium. The sequence goes on from DATIVW010000208.1 coordinate 1,906, forward strand.
CGCGTCGAACGGTTTCTCGCCTTCCTCGACATGGCGCACGATGTTTTCGAGCATGACGATGGCGTCGTCCACGACGAAACCGACCGATAGCGTGAGCGCCATGAGCGAGAGATTATCGAGGCTGTAGCCCAGGAAGGACATGCCGGCGAAGGTGCCGATGATGGCGATGGGCAATGCCAGCGACGGGATGATCGTCGCCGTCACCGTCCGCAGGAACACGAAGATGACCGCGACCACCAGGATGGCGGCGAGCAGCAGCGTTTCCTCCACGTCGTTCACCGAATCGCGGATCGACTGGCTGCGGTCGTAGAGCACGTTCAGCGACACCGTTGCCGGCAATTGCTCCATGAAATGCGGCAGGATACTTTTGACTTCGTCCACCACCTGGATGGTGTTGGACCCCGGCTGGCGCTGGATCGCCAATACGATGGCGCGTTTGCGGTTGTACCAGCTGGCGACGAATTTGTTCTCCACCCCATCGGTGGCTTTCGCGACGTCGCCGACGCGCACTGGCGCACCGTTCTTATAGGCGATGATCTGCTGGTTGAACGCTGCGGCGTCCTGAAGCTGGCCATTCGAATGAACGACCACGGATTGGGTATTGCCGTTCAGTGCGCCGGTCGGGATGTTCGGATTGGCGGCGTTGGCGATATTGGCGACCTGATCGATGCCGATGCCCCGCGCCGCGAGTGCGACCGGATCGGCCTGAATGCGCACGGCGAATTTCTGCGAGCCATAGACATTCACCTGCGCAACGCCGTTCAGGGTGGAGATCTGCCGCGCCAGAAGCGTCTCGGCATATTTATCCACTTCCTGCAGCGGCAATGTGGGCGAGCCCATCGCCAGATACATGATCGGCTGGTCTGATGGGTTCACTTTGCGCAACGTGGGCGGCGTCGGCATGTTCTGGGGCAACTGATGCCCGGCCGCGGAAATCGCGGTCTGCACATCCTGCGCGGCGCCGTCGAGATTCCGGTCCAGATCGAACTGGATGACGATCTGCGTCGAGACCTGCGTGCTCGACGAGCTCATCGAGCTGATGCCGGCGATGGTCGAAAACTGGTTTTCCAGCGGCGTCGCCACGCCCGAAGCCATCGTGTCCGGATCGGCGCCCGGCAGCGATGCGGACACCACGATGGTGGGAAAATCCACCGCCGGAAGCTCGCTGACGGGCAGCGAGGAATATCCGAACAGTCCGAAGATCACCAATCCCGCCATCAGCAGGATGGTCATCACCGGGCGGCGGATGAAGGCTGCGGAGATATTCATTTTCCCGCGACGCCGTGCGCGCCATTCCTGCCGGTGATCGTTACGGGCTGGCCCGGAATCACGCGCAGTTGGCCGTCCGTCACGACCTGTTGCCCGATCTTGAGCTTGCCCTGAACCGCCGCGATCTTGCCGTTGTCGTAGAGAACATTGACCGGCACGAGCACCGCTTTGCCGTTCGCCAGCGCATATACATAGCGCCCCGCCGGCCCGACATTCACCGCGTCACGCGGCACGACGATGGATTTCTTGAACTGGTTGAGCGCGACCGAGACGTCCACGACCTGCCCGGGCACCAGCTTGTTGTCGGTGTTGGGGAAGGTCGCACGCAATTCGATGGTGCCGGTGGCGGCGCTGACCGCGTTGCCGACGAAATCCACTTTCGCGCTTTCGCGGGTTTGATCGGCATTGTGTGCCTGCACGTCGGCGGTCAGGCTGTTCGCGGCCATGCGCCGCTGAATCTGCGGCAGATCCGATTGCGGCAGGGAGAAGGAAACCTTCACAGGGTGAATCTGCGTGATCGTCACCAGCGCGTTAGTGTCGTTCGCCTTGATGAGATTGCCGGGCTGGATGAGGATCGGTCCGGTCTTGCCGTCCACCGGCGAGGTGATGACAGAGAATTGCATATTGAGCGATGCCGTATCCACAGCGGCCTTGTCGGCCTGCACCGTCGCGGTCAGCGCCCTGGCTTGCGCCACGAACTGATCGCGCTGCGACGTCGATACCGCGCCCATGCCCGCAAGGGTCGAATAGCGCCTGGCGTCGTTGCTGGCGCTGGCGAGCGATGCCTGATCGCGCGCCATCGTTGCTTTCGCCTGCATCAGCGCGGCCTGGAACGGGCGCGGATCGAGGCGGAAGAGCACGTCGCCCTTGTGGACCATCTGGCCTTCGGTGAACGCGGCGGATTCCAGTTGCCCATCGACCCGCGCGGTCACCTGCACGGTTGCATTGGCGACGATGGTGCCGATGGTTTGTTCGTAAGCGGTGACATTGCTTTGCGTGACGGCGCCCACGCGCACCGGCGGCGCCGGCTTGATGTGCTCTTCCGCAGAAAGCCAGTTGTAGATCGCGCGCGCCGCAATAAGTGCAACGATGATCGCGGTGATGGCGATGATGATCCGTACGCCCGGATTGGCACGGCGCACCGAATGCGGAATCCCCTGAACGGCAGCAGGAACGGAATCGGGAAACCTGATATTCATCGTCGTCCAAGTCTGCTGTGTCGAGCGGCGGCGCCGCTCTCAAATCTTGACGGGCCTTTTTGAAGACACCGCTTTCGCGGCACGCCGCGCCGTTGGCGTGCGCACTTTGCAGGCGTCCCGCCGAAAGCCCGCGTCCGGCCCATGGCAATACCCATCGCCAACGCCCCGTTCCATTCCAAAATAGTCACTTTGTGTCTGTTTTTGGTGAAGCGGAGTTTAGGCCCATTGCCCGCCCGGGCTCGGCTGATAGTAGATAGGACCGGGATGGGTCCCAGCCGGGGCCAAGGCTGGGGGATTTCTTGTTCTGAAACCGGCGCAAAAAGCTTGTCGTTGCAATGGCTTGCTCGGATTGGCGCCTGTGGGAAGCTGCCAAGGCATAGGTGAAGCTTCTGGCCGACGCGGACGGCGAGCATGACCGCGACGTGCGGGAAGCCCCGAAGAAACTCAAAGAATCCCTGGCTTTTTCTGGCCCTGTCCATGCGCCTGTCGCCACTTATAAGAATGACCGCAATTGGGGCCTCAAAGAGGTCGGGCGTTTCTAGAAAGCTTGGTTTGCGGTTGCGAAGGGGGCCGTCTATAAGCCGCGCGCTTCCCCCAACGCGCCGGATTCCATGGATATTCGTAACATCGCCATTATCGCTCACGTCGACCACGGCAAAACCACGCTGGTCGATCAGCTGCTGAAACAGTCCGGCTCCGTCCGCGACAATCAGCACATGGATGAGCGCGCGATGGATTCCAACGATCTGGAGCGCGAGCGCGGCATCACCATTCTGGCCAAGTGCACCTCGGTCGAATGGGAAGGCCATCGCATCAACATCGTCGACACGCCGGGCCACGCCGATTTCGGCGGCGAAGTCGAACGCATCCTGTCGATGGTCGATGGCGTCGTGCTGCTGGTCGATGCGGCGGAATCGGTCATGCCGCAGACCAAGTTCGTGCTCTCCAAGGCCCTGAAACTGGGCCTCAAACCCATCGTCGTCATCAACAAGATCGACCGCCAGGACGCGCAGCCGGAAGAGACGCTCGAAAGCATCTACGACCTCTTCCTCGCGCTGGAGGCGAACGATTACCAACTGGATTTCCACGTTCTGTATGCGTCCGGCCGCAATGGCTGGGCGATCGCCGATCTGAAAGATGATCGCAAGGACTTGTCGCCGCTCTTTGCCCGAATTGTCGCAGACATTCCCACGCCGAAGGCCGCCGAGAAGGCGGGCGACGCGTTCCCGTTCACCATGTTGGTGACGACCCTGGAAGCGGACCCCTATCTGGGTCGCATCCTGACGGGGCGCATCGAAACCGGCGCGATCAACGTCAACCGCGTGATCAAGGCGCTGGGGGCGGATGGCAAGGAAATCGAACGCACGCGCGTCACCAAATTGCTGGCATTCCGCGGTTTGGCGCGCGTTCCGGTGAGCCGCGTGGAAGCGGGCGATCTCGTCGCCATCGCGGGCCTGCCGCAGGCCACCGTTGCCGACACGCTGTGCGATGTGAATGTCGAGGAGCCCATCGCCGCGATCCCGATCGATCCGCCGACTTTGGCGATCACGCTGGCGGTGAACGATTCCCCGCTCGCGGGCCGCGAGGGCGACAAGGTGCAAAGCCGCGTCATCCGCGACCGCCTGCTGCGCGAAGCCGAAGGCAATGTCGCCATCAAGGTGCATGAGACCGGCGAAGGCGCTTATGAAGTGTCCGGCCGCGGCGAACTCCAGCTCGGCGTTCTCATCGAGCAGATGCGCCGCGAAGGCTTCGAGCTTTCGATCTCGCGTCCGCGCGTGATTTTCCAGACCGGCGAGAATGGCGAGCGTCTGGAGCCGATCGAAGAAGTCACCATCGACGTGGACGATCCCTATGCGGGCGTCGTCATCGAAAAGATTTCGCTGCGCAAAGGCGAATTGCAGGACATGCGCCCGACCGGCGCGGGCAAGACGCGCCTTGTGTTCTTCGCGCCGTCGCGCGGCCTCATCGGCTATCACGGCGAATTCCTCACCGACACGCGCGGCACCGGCGTCATCAACCGCATGTTCCACAGCTATGCGCCCTACAAAGGCACGCTCGAAGGCCGCCGCGAAGGCGTGCTGGTCGCGACCGGCGACGGCGAAGCGGTGGCGTATGCGCTGTGGTACCTGGAAGAGCGTGGCAAGCTGTTCGTCACGCCGGGCACCAAGATCTATCAGGGCATGATCGTCGGCGAGCATTCGCGCGACAACGATCTGGACGTGAACCCGCTCAAAGCCAAGCAGCTCACCAACATCCGCACCACGTCCAAGGATGAGGCGGTGAAGCTGACGCCCGTCACGCCGATGACGCTGGAACAGGCCATCGCCTATATCGAGGACGACGAGCTGGTCGAAGTGACGCCGCA
>DATIVW010000209.1:0-3271 GCA_035465595.1 Rhizomicrobium sp.
GGCACCGTCCGGGCCGATGGCCAGACCGTTCGGGCCGCCCTGCACTTTCGCGATCGTCTGCGTCTTGCCGTCCTTCTTCACGCGCGTGATCTTCTTGGACTTGATCTCGACGACGATGACCGAGCCGTCATCCATTGCGACTGGACCTTCCGGAAATTGCAGGCCGGTGGCGATCTCGCGAAATTGCATGGACGTTTCCTCTTGAATGTCTGTTGATCGCGAGGCTAGCGGCCCGCACGGGCCATGCAAGGGGGAGACAATGCGAATTCCAATCTTCGTCGCGATGGTCCTGCTCGCGCCGCAGATCGCCACGGCGCAACCGGCGCACGTCTGCCGCGACGGCATCAACGCGAAAGCGCTGGATTTCTGGGTCGGCGACTGGCGTGTGACCGACGCAAAAGACGCAAGCTTTCAGGGCGAAGACCGGGTAGAGCGCGTGCTGGACGGCTGCGCCGTGATCGAGAACTGGACCGGCGCGGATGCGAACGATCAGGGCAAGAGCCTGTTCGCCTACGACGCGCAGGCGCATCGATGGGAGCAGGTATGGGTGACACTCGACACATCGCGTCCCGGCGGCCTGAAGCACAAGAGCCTGGTCACGATCACGCCGGAAGGCGGCACGCGCTTCCAGGGCAATCTCGCCCTGCCTGACGGCCGCACCGTGCTGGACCGCACGACGCTCACGCCCATGAAGGACGGGCGCGTGCACCAGGTGATCGAGGATTCGAAAGACGGCGGGACAACGTGGATCGTCAGCTTCGACGCGATCTATGCCAGGAAATAGTCAGCGCCGTTCCAGCGTCACGTAACTGTAGTGAAGGCCGTCTGCCGTCGTGTGGTCTTCACGGCCGGTTTCGCGCCATTGCGCGGGATCGAAGGCGGCAATGGACACGTCGCCCTGCGCGTCGATGTGGACTTCAGTGAGATGGATGCGCTTCGCAAGCGGCAATGCCAGATTCCAGATCTCCGCGCCGCCGATGATCGCAATCTCGTCCGGCCCCTCGCTCTCCGCCCGCGCCAGCGCAGCATCGAGCGACGTGACGGCGACCGCGCCGTCCGCGCGCCAGCCGGGATCGCGCGTGATGACGATATTCGTGCGTCCGGGCAGAGGCTTCTTCGGGAACGAGTCCCACGTCTTCCTGCCCATCACGATCGGCTTGCCCATCGTGATCGCCTTGAAGCGCTTCAGGTCTTCGCTGATGCGCCACGGGATCGTGCCGCGATCGCCGATGACGCCGTTGTCGGCACGCGCAAGGACGAAGGAGACGACAGCGCTCACGACGCCATCTTCTTCAGGGCATCGCATTCAAGGCGGTACGTGTGCCAGCCGCCCTGCCGCTTGGCGCCGATGCTCTCGTAGAAATCGATCGATGGCTGGTTCCAGTCCAGCACTTCCCACTCCACCTGCCCGCCTGCATTGCCGAGCGCGGTCTTCGCCAGATGGGCAAGCAGCGCCTTGCCGTATCCCTTGCCGCGCGTTTGCGGGCGCACGAAGAGATCTTCCAGGAAAATGCCGCGCCGCGCCGCGAAGCTGTGATAGGTCCAGTACCACGTCGCGCAGCCGACGGGCGCTTCGCCCTCGAACGCCAGATCGCAATTGAGCAGGGGCTGTTCGCGAAAATAGTCGCGAACGATGACCTCCCTCGTGATGTGAAACCGGTCGAGGAGCTTCTCGTAATCGGCCAGCTCGCGCAGCAAGGTCAACACCAGCTCTTCGTCGCCGTTTCGCGCTCTTCTAATTGTAAAATTTTTCATGTCGTCCGCCCGACTCCGCGCCGGACCTTAGGTGCAGCGCACCCAATGGTAAACCATCATGGAACTTTTCGCTGCCGGGCGTATTCTTTTCGCGGGGGCGCTTATCCCAGCAGGGAGATATTTGGATGAAGTTATTTCTCGTTTCGGCGGCGGTCGCGGCGCTGATTCTCGCCGCGCCTGCCGCGTTCGCCGACCCGCATGATCATCACGGCGAAAGCCATGGAAGCCATGGACAGAGCAGCGGAAGCCACGGCACCTCGCACGCGTCAACGTCCCACACGTCCACGGCGCCGACGCACTACTCCGGCGGTGGCGGCATCCACACCCCCGCAACCATGGGAACGACGACGCGCTATCACGGCAGGGTAACGACAACCATGTCGCCGGCAACGGTCTACAACAACGCCGTCGCCAACCAGCACGACCATCGCGGACACGACAATCGCAACTACAACTATGGCCACAACCGCCGCAACAATGACTATTACCGCTACAACAACCGCGGCGACAGGCACGGGCATATCGACTTCAATCGCCGCAACGTGACGGCCCGGCACCATTATCGCTACCACGGAGGTTCGTGGCATTGGCCGAGCGGTTATTCGTACCGTCGCTGGAGCTACGGCATGGTCCTGCCTTCGCTGTTCTGGGGCCGCGATTACTGGATCGACGACTACTACGACTACGGCCTGGGCTATCCCCCGTCTGGCACGGTGTGGGTCCGCTATGGCGACGATGCGATCCTGATCGACCGCTACACCGGAGAAATCCTGGAAGTGGTGTACGACCAGTTCGACTGAATGCGGTGCCATCCATTGGAACGAAGCCCCGGAAGGAAACTTCCGGGGCTTTTGATTTCACACCGCCACTTCGGCCTTGATGTGCGGATGCGCCTGGTAGTTCTCCAGCTTGAAGTCTTCGTATTTGAAACCGAAGATGTCCTTCACGTCCGGGTTGATGCGCATCGTCGGCAACGGATAGGGCTTGCGCGTGAGCTGCTCGCGCGCCTGGTCCAGATGGTTCAGATAGAGATGCGCGTCGCCGAAACTATGGATGAATTCGCCAGGCTTCAGGCCCGTCACCTGCGCCACCATCATCGTCAGCAGCGCATAGCTCGCGATGTTGAACGGCACGCCGAGGAAGATGTCGGCGGAGCGCTGGTAAAGCTGGCAGCTCAGTTTTCCGTTCGCGATGTAGAACTGGAACAGGCAGTGGCAGGGCGGCAGCGCCATCTTGGGCACATCCGCCGGATTCCACGCCGTCACGATCAGCCGCCGCGAGTCCGGGTTCTTCCTGATGTCGGCGACCAGATTGGCGATCTGGTCGATGGCGCCGTGCTCGCTAGGCCATGAGCGCCATTGGTGGCCATAGACCGGCCCGAGTTCGCCATTCGCATCGGCCCATTCGTCCCAGATGCTGACGCCATGTTCCTGCAGCCAATGGACGTTGGTTTCGCCGCGCAGGAACCACAGCAGCTCATAGATGATCGACTTCAGATGCACCTTCTTGGTGGTGA
>DATIVW010000210.1:0-4604 GCA_035465595.1 Rhizomicrobium sp.
TCGCGGGCCAGCAGCTTGCCGTTGCGGTCCACGATGTCGGCGCGGACGACCGTGTCGTTCTCCGCCATCACGCCGGTGTTGGCCGGACCGCCTTTCAGGAGCGCAAGATCGACGAGGCGAATTCCGATGGTGGTAAAAGCCAGAACGCAGATTCCCGCCGCGACGACAATACGTCTTTGGATCGTCGTCGGCGGCTTTGCGGCCATCTCAGTTCCTGGCGACCACGAGATGCAGGTTGGCGTTGCCCGCGGCGGGCATCGTCACGCTGGCGTTCTGGACGGGATTGGCATCGAGCGGATTCTCGCCGCGGCGCGGCAGCGTGTCGAAGGACGACAGCTCCATCACAGGTGCATCGTTCATGCCCAGGTAGGACTGCGCCAGCTTCTGGATGCGGCCGGGATTGGCGACGCGCTGCCATTCGGCCTGCAGCACGTTCATGGTGCTCTTTTCCTGCGCGATCTGCCGGTTGATCGACGACAGCTCCATGTTCGCGACGCGCGTGTTCTCCGAGACGCGGTAGAGCGCCAGGCACGACAGCGCGGCGAGGCCGACGAAGAAGAAGTTGAGGACTCGGGCGATCATCATTTCCTCCTATGCCGCCAGTTTCTCGGCGGCTCTGAGACGGGCCGAACGTGCGCGGGGGTTGCGCGCGATCTCGGCGTCGGTGGGCATGCGGGGTTTCGAATTGAGCAGGCGGAATGTCTGTTCGCGTTTCGCCGTTGCCGCGGGGGCGTGGCGCGAACCGGCGGGTGCAGGCTTGCCGTGCTCGGCGAAGAAACGCTTCACGATGCGGTCTTCCAGCGAATGAAAGGCGACGACGACCAAACGCCCGCCGGCGTTCAGCACGCGCTCGGCGGCTTCAAGGCCGCGTTCCAGCTCGCCCAGCTCGTCGTTCACATGGATGCGCAGCGCCTGGAAGGTGCGTGTCGCCGGATGGATCGGGTGGCGCATTGCTGCGGGACCGAGCGCTTTCGCAACGACATCAGCCAGTTCCGCGGTGCGCGTCAGCGGACGGGCGGCGACGATGGCGCGGGCGACGCGGCGGGCAAAACGTTCCTCGCCCAGATGATGGATCACGTCGGCGAGCACCTTCTCGTCGGCGGTGTTCACGAAGTCGGCGGCGCTAACGCCGGACTTGCTCATGCGCATGTCCAGCGGGCCGTCTTCGCGGAACGAGAAGCCGCGATCGGCTTCATCGAACTGGAAGGACGAGACGCCGAGATCGAGCACGACACCGTCGCTCTTGCCGTCGCACAATTCGTCCATCTGCGAGAACTCGCCCTGCACGACGGTGAGGCGGCCGCCGAACAGCTTCGCCAGTTCCTTGCCGCGCGCGATCGCGTCGGGATCGCGGTCGATGCCGAGTACGCGGCAATCGGCGGCTTCCAGGATCGCCTTCGAATAACCGCCGCCGCCGAAGGTTCCGTCGATGTAGTGCGCGCCGTCGCGCGGCGACAACGCTTCCAGGACTTCCGCCAGCATCACCGGGAGATGGCCGCTCATGAGGCATCTCCGCTGGCGTCGTAGGCGGCTTCCACAACCGCAACGCGCGCTGCCGCGGTGGCTTCGAGCGTTTCCGGATTCCAGATCTCGAAGATCGCGTTCAACCCGACGAACGCGACGCGTTCGGAAATTCCGCAATGGGCGATGAGATCGTCCGGCAGGCGCACGCGGCCTTCATCGTCGATGGTGAGATGCCGCACCTGGCCGAACATGCCGTGCGCCTGCGCGGCGTAATTCTTGTTCAGCAGCGGATTGACCGGCTTCATCTGCGCCGACAAATCCGACAGCAGCGTGTTGCCGAAACCGGTCAGCGATTTTTCGCGGCTGATCGACTTGATGCAGTAGAGGCCGTCGGTGCCCTGCCCGGCCAGCACCTTGCGGAACTCGGCCGGCACGCTGACGCGACCCTTCGCATCGAGCTTGTTCAGGATGGTTGAAACGAACCAATCCACGGCTGTGACGACGCCCCCCTCGTCCCGCGCCCGCCGAGGGTTCGGCGGACTCCGCTTGGGCAAAGGGAATGCACCCTTCCGGCCCGCTTGGGACTAGATGGGATAACATGGGCTGAGATGGCCCGTCAACGGAAAACGTAGGGAAATGAATGACTTGAGTCTAAATCTTGAATCGAGACATCTACCCCTAGATTCCGCATGAACGAATGTTGAACGGGGAAACTCTGGCTTCACCCGGGTAAAGAAAGTGTTAAGAGCCGGACCCGGAACGCCCACCGAGGCACAACCATGAGTGGCAAAATCACGCTCACCCCCATCGGCCATGTGCGCGGGGGACGGTCGGAGCCGATCGACGACGCCTGGGACGCCGTCAGCGCCCGCATCGAACTGGACCCCGCGCAGTTCAAACCCGACGCCACCGCATCGCTCGGCGACTTCTCGCATATCGAGGTCGTCTTCCATTTCGACCAGGTGCCGGACGACGAGATCAACAGCGGCGCTCGCCATCCGCGCGGGCGCAAGGACTGGCCGCTCGTCGGCATCTTCGCGCAGCGCGGCAAGGGCCGGCCCAACCGCATCGGCGTCACGGTGTGCAGGCTGGAACGCGCCGACGGTCTGACGCTTGCGGTGCGCGGCCTCGATGCGATCGACGGCACGCCGGTTCTCGACATCAAGCCGGTGATGAAGGGCTTCCTGCCGCGCGGCGAGATCCGCGAACCTGTGTGGGCGGGCGAGCTCATGAAGGATTATTGGTAGCGAGCAGGGCATCCACCATCGCCAGCGCGATCTTCGCGCGCTGTTTGAAATTGCGGATGCGGGCGCGCAGCGCCCGCGCCTCCTTCGTGTAGCGGCCATGCTTGAGCGCATTCTGGTTGCGGTCGGGCGCGCCCGTGCGCCAGTTCGGGCGTTTTTGGCGGTTTTCCGGCATCGTTGAATTCACGTTTTCGCTCCATTTTCGAGGAGCATCCCCCCTCCCATCTGTCCGGCATGCTCGACTGTCACCTTCTGGTGGAAGCTGTTGGCGGCGCCCGCGCCGCGCAGCTTGGCGACGGCGCGGCCGATCTTGGCGCCGACCTGCGCGATTCGCATCGCCGATTCGAGAAACTGCCGCCGCGTGTCGGCATCGCCCGCGCGCATGGCCGACGGCAGCGTGACCGCGCGCATGAGCAGATGGCATTCCGCGATCAGGCCGTTGAGCAGATGCTCGGTGCCGCCGTCGTTGCGGATGGCGCGCGCCTGCGGACGCGCGAATGCGGGCTCGATATCGTCCAGCACCGGCGCGGGTTCGGCGAACATCGACATGCGGCCAACGACTTGGCTTTGCTGTGCCATTTCTTCGCGCGCGAGCGCATGCTCTTCGGCTTCGACTGCATCGGACGCGGAGGGATCGCATCGCGCGGCGGCTTCTTCCGCATCCTCCCGGGCTTCGATCGCGCGCGCCCGCGCCAGCCACCACGCTTCGACGGCCTCGCCGCTCAGCCCCTCGGGGGCGAGCATCGCGAGAAGTTCGGATTTCTCCTTGTTTTCAAAGTCCTTGGCCCAGTCCTGGGCTTCCGTGTTGTCCATGTTGACTCTCCATGCAGAAGAGAACAAACTAGGAACATCATGCTAGGAAGTCAAGCCTAGTTGAGCTAAAGGCGGATTAGATAGTGTGCGGTTGATTTCGACTGGTCATTTTTGGAGAGCAGTCAATGGTGTCACTAATTTGTTTTGTCCTTCTCGAAGCTGGAATTGTCGCGCTTTTCATAGCGCTGCTTCTTCCCTGCGAACATGCAAAATCCAGCACATCAACTTCCACCGATACGAGAAAAATTAGGGATGAGATTGAGGCCGAAGAGCTTTCTAAAATTACGGAATTTATCAAAGCTTCAGTAACGCGAGAGAAGGAGACAGAAGAATCTTTCAGCTACTTCCGAGAAAAAATATTTAAAGCGATATCTTATGCGATAGGCAGACACGACTGGTACGAACAACAGAGATCAAGCGTTTTACAGACAACCCTCACGATTGCTCTGGCATTTCTCGCAATTGCTGGAGCATCAGTTCACCTTTCCGCAGGTCAACCAATCAAGCTCACGGTAATCTCGTTTGGCGCATCTCTCCTTGCGCTTATAGGTGTGATTTTCATTCTTCATGAATACAGAGCAGAGTTAAATCGAGATCGGCCTTATCGAACCATATCGGATATTCGATTTTGGTTTTTTAAATACAATCTGCCGAAACGATCAACGTCGCACGCTCAAGCTACGCAAACATCTCAGGCTGCCGCAGTGGCTGCCGACAGAAGAACCTTCTTCGAAAGAATATCAAGCACATTCAGATTAAAACAATCCATTCGTGAAGATATCGAACAGCTCTTCATCTTGCATGTGCTTCAACGGTACAAGGCAGAGTCCCTATTAAAGATGCAGGATGTACTGCACTGGCTAGGTATATTTTTGGGTGTGGAAGTACTTCTTTATTTGCTAGCATCGATATTATGACAACAAATTTTTTTATTCGTAACGAGCTGGACTATCTTTTTCAGGCTGCTTCGTTGTGCCGGGAAAATAAGCCGAGCCATGATGGAGTTTGGCAAGTCGCCCCTTTTTTTTGCTCCATACCTTACCAGAAAGACTGTTTAGAACGACTTAGTTCTCTAAAGGAGAA
>DATIVW010000211.1:0-23444 GCA_035465595.1 Rhizomicrobium sp.
GCACGGCATTCCGCTGATCTCCGACGAAGTCATCACCGGCTTCATGCGCACCGGCAACTGGTTCGGCTGCGAGACCTTCGGCTTCCAGCCGGACACGATGACGGTGGCCAAGGCGCTCTCGTCCGCCTATCTGCCGATCGCCGCGGTGATGATCTCGCCGGAACTTTGCGACATCATCGAAGCGGAATCCGGCAAGATCGGAACGCTGGGCCACGGCTTCACCTATTCCGGCCATCCGGTCGCCAGCGCGGTGGCGCTGAAGACCATCGAGATCTATCAGGAGCGCGACATCCTGGGGCATGTGCGCAAGGTGGGCCCGCGCTTCCAGAAGCGCCTTGCCAAACTTGCAGAGCACCCGATGGTGGGCGAGACGCAGGGCGTCGGGCTTATCGGCGGCATCGAACTTGTTTCAGACAAGAAGACGAAAGGCACCTTTGATCCCGCGAAAGCCGTGGCGCCGACTTTCTCCAAATTTATCGAAGCGGAAGGCCTTATCACACGTCCACTCATGGGCGACCGCATCGCACTGTGTCCGCCGCTGATCATCAGCGAAAGCGAGATCGACGAGATGTTCGACCGTTTCGAACGCGGACTCGCAAGCGGTTTCGATTGGGCGAGACGCGAAAACCTCGTCGCGATGTAGGTTTTCCTGAGACAATAGGTTCCTTGATTATCTTCGGAACCGTTGCCTCTATGCATCGTTGAATCCGCAAGGCGCGTATCGCTGCAAGCCCAAGATGACGGTCAACGTCAGCGCGGTAGCGATGCGCGCTCTCTCTTTTCACGCGAGGAACACGACATGGCTGGACCCTTCAAACTTGCACCGCTTCCCTGGGCCGAGGACGCGCTCGCGCCCACCATCAGCGCGAACACCATCAGCTTTCACTACGGCAAGCATCACGCTGCTTATGTGAAGACGCTCAACGAGCTTGTCGAAGGCACCAACTTCGCCGACATGAAGCTGGAAGAAATCGTGCGCGCCACCGCGAAGAGCGAGGACGCGAAGGAGAAGAAGATCTTCAACAATGCCGGCCAGGTGTGGAACCACGACTTCTACTGGCGAAGCCTGACGCCGAAACGATCCAGGCCGACCGGCAAGCTCAAAGCCGCGATCGAGGAATTCGGCGGCGAGGACAAGGTCATCGAAGGCCTCGCGAAGGCCGGCGCGGAACAGTTCGGCTCCGGCTGGGCCTGGCTCATCTCCCGGAACGGCAAGCTCGCCATCGAGAAGACACCTAACGCCGTCGACCCGATGTCGAAAGGCGTGAACGCGCTCCTGACCGTCGATGTGTGGGAGCATGCCTATTATCTCGACTACCAGAACGCCCGGCCCAAATACCTTGAGGCCGTTCTGAAGAACCTCCTGAACTGGGATTTCGCGGCCGGGAATCTGGAGCAGGAATCTCACCCGGTCCGGGCAGCAGCCTGACCCCTGGACCCTCCGAAGATGGCGGAAACCCAGTGTTTCCGCCATTTTTCTTTGAATGATTATTTGTCAGAAATCTTCTTGACGCGCACGTCAACGTAGACTTAGCCTCCGCCCAATCGGAAACGCTAACGAAGGGCGGACGAGAGGCGACAAAGCCCCGTCCGGTAAATCAATGGGACGGACTTATTCCATTCGCCAACTGACCAAGGAGATGGGCGTCACCTCGCGCACGCTCCGGCACTATGAAGACGAGGGCCTTCTGACACCCGAGCGCCAGGGCCTGGCGCGCATCTATTCGCAGCGCGATCGCGCCCGCCTGCAGCTGATCCTGCGCGGACGCCGCGTCGGCTTCAGCCTCGCCGAAATCCGCGAGATCCTGGACCTCTACAATGCGGAAGATCACGGCGTCGCGCAGTTCCAGCACAGCCGCAAGAAGTTCGTCGAACGCATCGCGGCCCTGGAAGCGCAGCGCAAGGACATCGACGAGTCGATCAAGGAGCTGAAGCTCGCGGTCGACCGCGCCGATAACTTTCTCGCCGAGCATCACGCCGAACAGAACCCCGTCCGCGTGAAGATGACCGGCTACTCCGTGATGCCGGCGGCCGAGTAATGGCCTCCCCGCTGCAGGTGGAGTCCCCGTCGTGGATGACGGAGGATTTGCGCATCTATGAAGACGGCGTGGTGAAGTTTCTCGAGCGCGAGGCGGTGCCGCACGCCGAGAAATACATCCAGAACCATCAGGTGGATCGCGCATTGTGGAACAAGGCCGGTGATGCCGGCCTTCTCTGCACCGAGATGCCGGAAGAGTATGGCGGCGCGGGCGGCAGTTTCGCCCACGACGCCATCCTTGCCGAACAGCTGGGCAAGCTCGGCGTCGACGGCTGGGGCGTGGTGCTGCACAACGGCATCGTCGCGCCCTACATCCTTCATTACGGCAGCGAGGAGCAGAGGAAGCGCTGGCTGCCGCGTCTGGCGAGCGGCGAGCTCGTCGGCGCCATCGCGATGACGGAGCCGGGCACCGGCAGCGACCTGCAGGGCGTGAAGACGCAGGCGAAGAAGGACGGCAACCACTATTCCATCACCGGCAACAAGACCTTCATCACCAATGGCGGCACGGCGAACTTCATCATCGTCGTCGCCAAGACCGATCCGGCGCAGGGCTCAAAGGGCATCTCGCTCGTCTGCGTGGAGACCGACCAGGTGGAAGGCTTCCGGCGCGGGCGCATCCTCGACAAGATCGGCCAGAAGGCGAACGACACCGCCGAGCTCTTCTTCGACAATGTCCGCGTGCCGACGGAGAACCTCATCGGCATGGACGAGGGCCGCGGCTTCATCCAGCTCATGCAGCAGCTTCCGCAGGAGCGCCTCATCATCGCCGTGCAGGCGATGGCGGTGATCGAGCGGGCGCTGAGCGAGACCATCGCCTATGTGAAAGACCGCAAGGCCTTCGGCAAGCAGCTCATCGACTTCCAGAACACGCAGTTCAAGCTGGCGGAATGCAAGACCGAGGCGACCGTTGCCAAGGTCTTCGTCAACCACTGCGTCGGCCTGCATCTGGAGAAGAAGCTGGATGCGACGATGGCGTCGATGGCCAAGCTCTGGCTCAGCGACCTGCAGTGCAAGATCGTGGACGAGTGTCTGCAGCTCTTCGGCGGCTATGGCTACATGAACGAATACCCCATCGCGCGCATGTATGCGGACAGCCGCGTGCAGCGCATCTATGGCGGCACCAACGAGATCATGAAGCTGCTGATTTCAAGGAGCTTGTAAGTCCCATCGCCTCCCCTTTGTGGGGAGGCCGACAATTCGCGCAGCGAATTTCGAGTGGGGGGGATCGCATCGACAGCCCCCCACCCGGCTCGCTTCGCTCTCCGACCTCCCCACAAGGGGGAGGTGATTTGAGTTTCTTTTTCTCTGTTCTCCCAAGGAGAGATTCATGACCGAGTGTTTCATCTACGACACCGTGCGCACGCCGCGCGGCAGGGGCAAGAAGGACGGCGCGTTGCACGAAGTGACGGCGCTGGAGCTCGGCACGCAGGTGCTGAAGAACATCCGCGACCGCAACAAGCTCGACACCGCGCTGGTGGACGACGTGGTGTTCGGCTGCGTCGATCCGGTTGGCGAGCAGGGCTCGGACATCGCGCGTCTTGCGGTTCTGAACGCCGATTACGCGGACACCACCGCGGGCGTGCAGATCAACCGTTTCTGCGCGTCGGGCCTCGAAGCCTGCAACATGGCGGCGGGACAGATCATGAGCGGCCAGTCCGACATGACGATCGGCGGCGGCGTCGAAAGCATGAGCCGCGTCGGCATGGGCGCGTCGGGCGGATCATGGTCGGTCGATCCCGGCATTGCGTTCAAATCCTATTTCTCGCCGCAGGGCATCGGCGCCGATCTCATCGCGACGATGGACGGATTCTCGCGCGACGACGTGGACGGCTTTGCGGTCGAAAGCCAGAAGCGTGCGGCGAATGCGTGGAAGAACGGCTATTTCAAGAAATCCGTCACGCCGGTGAAGGACATCCTGGGCCAGACGATCCTGGACCATGACGAGCACATGCGCCCCGACGCGACCATGTAGTCGCTGGCCGGGCTCAACGCGTCGTTCGCGCAGCTTGGCGATTTCGCGGGCTTCGACGCGGTGGCGCAGCAGCGCTACCCGCAGGTGGAGAAAATCAATCACGTCCATCACGCCGGCAATTCGTCGGGCATCGTGGACGGCGCGTCCGCCGTGCTGTTGGGCACGAAGGAAGCGGGCAAGTCCGCGGGGCTCAAGCCGCGCGCGCGCATCCGCGCCTTCGGATCCATCGGGTCGGAGCCGATGATCATGCTGACCGGTCCGTCCTATGTGACGGAGAAAGTGCTCAAGCGTGCGGGCATGACGACGAAGGATATCGACCTCTACGAGCTCAACGAGGCCTTCGCCTCGGTGGTGCTGCGCTTCATGAAGGTGCTGGACATCCCGCACGACAAGGTGAACGTGAACGGCGGCGCCATCGCCATGGGCCATCCGCTCGGCGCCACCGGGGCCATGATCCTGGGCACGGTTCTGGACGAACTGGAGCGCCGCGATCTCAACACGGCTCTCGTCACGCTTTGCGTCGGCGCGGGCATGGGCACCGCCACCATCATCGAACGCGTCTGAGGCACATCATGGAACTGAAGAACTTCAAATGGGACCAGGACGCCGACGGCATCGTCACCATCTTCTGGGACGTGCCGAACCGTTCGATGAACGTGCTGACCGGCTCCGCGATCGCCGACCTGCTCGCCGTGGCCGACAAGGTATCGACCGACGCGTCGATCAAGGGCCTCATCATCACCAGTGGCAAGAAGACCGGCTTCTGCGCCGGCGCCGCGCTGGATGAAATGGAAGGCAACACGCAGGCTGCCGGCGCCGCGAAGTCGCCGGAAGAGGCGCTCGCATCCGCCTATCAGGGCGTGATGAATTTCCACAAGGCGTTCCGCAAGCTGGAAACCTGCGGCAAGCCAGTGGCGGCCGCGATCAACGGCCTGGCGCTCGGCGGCGGCCTGGAAGTGACGCTTGCCTGTCATTACCGCGTGGCGCAGGACAATCCGCGCATCCAGCTCGGCCTGCCGGAAGCCAAGGTGGGATTGCTGCCCGGCGGCGGCGGCACCCAGCGTCTGCCCCGTCTTATCGGCGTGCAGCAGGCATTGCCGCTGATCCTGCAGGGCACGCCGGTCGATCCGAAGAAGGCCGTTGAGCTGAAACTCGTGCATGCCGTCGCTGCCGATCCGGTGGCGGAGGCCAAGCGCTGGATGAAGGCGACGCCGGTGTCGGTGCAGCCCTGGGACCAGAAGGATTTCAAGATCCCGGGCGGTGGACCCTACACGCCCGGCGGCGGACAGGTCTTCACCATGGGCAATTCCATGCTGCGCAAGACGACATACGGAAACTTCCCGGCGCAGCGCTTCATCATGTCCTGCGTCTACGAAGGCATCCAGGTGCCGATCGATGCGGGCCTTCGCATCGAGGCGCGCTACTTCACCAAGCTCATGTCGCTGCCCGAAAGCCGCAACATGATCCGCACGCTGTTCCTCTCCATGCAGGATCTCGGCAAGGGCGCGCGCCGCCCGCAAGCCGAGCCGAAGACCGATGTGAAAGCCGTCGGCGTGCTCGGCGCGGGCGTGATGGGCGGCGGCATCGCCTATGTTTCCGCGATGGCGGGCATCGACGTGGTGCTGATCGACACGACGGAGGAGAAGGCCAAGGCCGGCTACGACCATGTGACCGGCATTCTCGACAAGGCGATCCAGCGCAACAAGTCCACGCCGGAGAAGAAGGCGGTGGTTCTCTCGCACATCAAGGCGACGGCGGATTTCGGCCAGCTCAAGGACGTCGATCTCGTCATCGAGGCGGTGTTCGAGGATCGCGCGGTGAAAGCGGACGCGACGAAGAAGGCCTGCGCGGTGATGAAGAAGGGCGCGGTGTTCGGTTCGAACACCTCCACCTTGCCGATTACGGGCCTCGCAGAAGCCAGCGACCGGCCGGAGCTGTTCATCGGCGTGCATTTCTTCTCGCCGGTGGACCGCATGGGGCTTGTCGAAGTGATCCGCGGCAAGAAGACCAACGATCACGCGCTCGCCGTCGCCATGGACTATGTCCAGAAGATCAAGAAGACCCCGATCGTGGTGAATGACGCGCGCGGCTTCTATACCTCGCGCTGCTTCGGCACCTATACGCGCGAAGGCATGGCGATGCTGGCGGACGGCATTCATCCGGCGATGATCGAGAATGTCGGCCGCATGTCCGGCATGCCGATGGGCACGCTGGAGGTGCTGGACTCCGTCGGCCTCGACACGCCGCTCAAGGTGATGCGCCAGACCAAGAAGGATCTGGGCGTGAACGCGCCGCCCGATGATTCCGAGAAGTTCCTCATGTGGGTCGTCGAACAGAACGGCCGGCTCGGGCGCAAGAACGGCAAGGGCTTCTACGACTACGATGCGTCGGGCAAGCGCCTGCGCATCTGGCCGGAGCTGGTTGCCAGCCGCGCCTGGAAGACCGACGCGAATGTGGACGAGATGAAGCACCGCTTCCTCACCCTGCAGGCGCTGGAAGCGGCAAAGTGCTTCGAGGAAGGCGTCATCACCGATCCGCGCGATGCCGATGTCGGCGCGATCCTCGGCTGGGGCTTCGCGCCGTTCACCGGCGGCCCGATCAGCTACATCGACACGCTCGGCACGAAGAAGTTCGTGGCGCAGTGCGAGGATTTCGCGAAGAAGTATGGCGAGCGCTTCACGCCCAACAAGCTGCTGCGCGAAATGGCGGAGAAAGGCCAGACCTTCTATTCCCGCTTCGCCCCGGTCAAGCAGGCGGCCTGAGATTCAGGAGATCGGGAAAGGGCCGGAGGAAACTCCGGCCTTTTTTCTATGGCGCGGCGCGCATGCCGGGCTTGAAGAACATGCCGAGCTGAAGACTCTTGGCGATGTTCTCCGCCCGGGCCATGAACAGCGCGGCGACATCGGGTTCGCAGAGTTCCCGCGCCGTCTCGCCGAATAGCGTCAGCCAACGCTGGAAATGCTCCGGTTTGACCATCTTCAGCCGCATATGCGCCAGCATCGGATTGCCGTGATAGCGCCCGGTCATGCGCATCACCGACGACCAGAAATCGCACATCTTCTCCAGGTGCGGATCCCAGTCCTCGCCGATCACCCGCGCGAAGATGGGGCCAAGCACTTCGTCCTTGCGCACTCTGGCATAGAAGCCATGCACCAGCGTGCGGATCACATCTTCCTCGATGCGGTCGTCGATGGGCTTGCGCCGTGGATTCTCGTGGGCCATGCCCGAAACATTATAGCAGCATCGTCCAAAAAGAAATATTCGAGATACTTCTTTTAAGCCCTGCGGCAACGCGTCCAAGGGTTGCGCGGGGGCACGGGAGGCGCGAACATCGCGAGGCGGAGAAAACCTCATGTCCATCAAGGTCAAGCGCGTCTACGAGAAGGCCGAGCGCAGCGACGGCAAGCGGATCCTGGTCGATCGCCTCTGGCCGCGCGGCGTGAAGAAGTCGGCGATCGATGTCTGGATCAAGGACGTCGCGCCGTCGGACGCGCTGCGCAACTGGTTCCACCACGAAGAACCAAGATGGAGCGCGTTCCGCAGCAGATATCGCAAGGAGCTGGCGGCGAACAAGGATGCGGTCGCCGAACTGCGCAAGGCGGCGCGGGGAACCGCCACGCTGCTCTATGGCGCCAAGGACGAAAAACACAACCAGGCGGTCGTGCTCGCCGAATATCTGAAGCGCCACAAGCCGCGCGCAGCCGCGAAAAAGAAAAAGAAGAAGAAAGCCAGAAAGAAGTCCGCATGAATCCGAAGCTCCACACGCCAGTCTGCGATCTTCTGGGCTGCGAGCTTCCCATCGTGCTCGCCGGCATGGGCGGCCCGGCGCGCAGCGAGCTTGTCGCGGCGGTGATGAAGGCAGGCGGCTTTGGCTTCCTCGGCATGGTGCGGGAGTCGCCCGAGCTGATCCGCGCGGAAGTCGAGAATGTGCGTGCAGCCACGGACCACGATTTCGGCGTCAATCTCATTCCCGCCGCCACCAAGCCCGACCTTCTGGAAGCGGAGATTGCGGCGGTGCTCGCCGCGCGCGTGCCGGTCGTCTGCCTGTTCTGGGATCTGTCGGCGGAGATCGTGAAGCGCTTGCGGGGCGAGGGCGTGCTGGTGGTCTGCCAGGTCGGCGGCTTGCGCGAAGCGGAAGAGGCGCAGGAGGCCGGTGCGCAGGTTCTCATCGCGCAAGGCGTGGAAGCCGGGGGCCATGTGCGCGGCACGATCCCGCGTGCGGAAATCGTGCGTGGCGTGGTGAAGAATGCCGGCGTGCCGGTTCTGGCGGCGGGCGGCATGTCGAGCGGGCGCGACCTTGTCGAGATGCTGGACCTGGGCGCGCAGGGCATCGTGCTCGGCACCGCATTGCTGGCGACGAAGGAGTCCTTCGCGCACGATTATCACAAGCAGCGCATCGTCGCCGCGAAGTCCGGTGACACGGTGCACACGCAGGACTTTCATGTGAACTGGCCGCGCGGCGCCAATGTGCGCGTGCTGCAGAATTCGGTAACGCGCCGCGAGCACGGCGATCCATTCGATGGCCATCGCGAGGCCATCGGCAAGGAAGGCGAACGCACCATCTGGCTGTTCTCCACCGACTCGCCGTTGAAGGACATGACCGGCGATTTCGAGAAGATGGCGCTTTATGCGGGCAAGGGCGCCGGGGCGATCAACGACATCCCGTCCGCTGCCGAACGAATCGCCACGATCATCGCCGAAGCCGATGCCTTGTTGCCGGAACCGGCCGCCACCGCGGCGCCTTCCGAAGAAACGCTCTCCTCGCCTGTCTGCTACGCGAACGAGGCCAGCGATCAATATGCCGGCTATGCCACGCGCGAAGAGCTGATCGCCTTTTGCAACGAATTGCTCGAGGCTGAGCGTGCGGGCGCGCGCATCACCGCGCGCTCTGCCGCCGAAGCCGGAGATGCTGCCACGCGCGATCTGTTGCGCGACATCCAGAAGGATGAAGCGCGCTGGTGCGCGATGCTGCTCAAGTGGATCGGGCACCTGGACGGCGCGCCGTCGTCCAGGGTGGGCGCGTTCTATGAAAAGTGCCTCGTCATCTCCGATCTGAAGGAACGCATCGCGTTCATCAACCGCGGCCAGGGCTGGGTGGTGCGAAAGCTGCGCGAGATGCTGCC
This sequence comes from Rhizomicrobium sp., assembly GCA_035465595.1. Lineage (GTDB taxonomy): Bacteria > Pseudomonadota > Alphaproteobacteria > Micropepsales > Micropepsaceae > Rhizomicrobium. Next base: position 9,134 of record DATIVW010000211.1, read on the forward strand.
CAAGGTGCGCGACGACGCCATGCACGCCGATTTCAAGGCCATGCTGGAGAGCCACGAAGAGAACATCCGCCGCGCCTCTTGACGCTGCGGCACAGACGGCTTGTGTGCATCGCCCGCTGCAATAAAGTCTCCGCCAGATTATCGGAGACGCACATGACCTACGGCCCCTACAAGGAAATCCTCGTTTCGGTGAAGGACCAGATCCTCACCCTCACGCTGCATCGCCCGGAGAAGCTCAACGCCTTCACCGGCACGATGATGAACGAGATGATCGACGTGTTCACCAGGGTGAACAAAGATGACGAGGTCCGCGCGATCATCGTGACGGGCGCGGGCCGCGCCTTCTGCGCCGGCGCCGATCTTTCCGCGGGCGCCGCGACCTTCGACGCCAGCAAGCGGTCCGACAGGCCGGAGCGCGATGCCGGCTCCGACGCCACGGTCGACTACAGCGACGAGCGCGTGCGCGACGGGGGAGGCCGTGTAACGCTCGCCATCTATGAGTGCCTGAAGCCCGTCATCTGCGCAGTGAACGGTCCTGCCGTCGGCATCGGCCTGACCATGCAGCTTGCCATGGACATTCGCCTGGCGTCGGAGAACGCGCGCTTCGGTTTCGTATTCTCGCGCCGGGGCATCGTGCCGGAAGCGGCGTCGAGCTTCTTCCTGCCGCGCATCGTGGGCATCGGCAAGGCGCTGGAATGGTGCTATTCGGGCCGCGTGTTCGACGCGCAGGAAGCCCTGCATGGCGGGCTTGTCAGCAAGGTTGTGAATGCCGACGTTCTCTTGTCCGAGGCCCACAAGCTGGCTGTCGAAATCCGGGACAACACTGCGCCAGTTTCGATTGCTCTCATCCGCCAGATGATGTGGCGCGGTCTCGGAATGGATCACCCGATGGAGGCGCACAAGGTTGACTCGCGCGGCATCTATTCGCGCGGCCAGTCGGATGACGTGAAAGAAGGCGTTGTCGCGTTCCTGGAGAAGCGGCCTGCGCGTTTTCCAAACAAAGTATCCACAGACATGCCGCGTTATTTCCCGTGGTGGGACGAACGCAAATATTCGTGAGTGTTCGTTTTCAAACAGTCCGAGTCTGCTATTGCATAATACTGCATTAACACCTGCGACATAGGCTTCGCGCCGTCTGGGGGTTGGATGCAGTACGACGAACTTGCCGCGGCGCGTGCTGTCGAACTTCTCGGTTTCGGGAAGCTCAACCTGGAACTTGCGCGCTATTGGCTCTCGGAGTGGAAGGATGGCGCGCCGCCGCCCCGCGAAGCCATCAAGCCCCGAAATGTGAAGAGGCATCTCCCCGGTATCGCGGTTCTCGAAATGCGCGGAGACGGCTCGATGACATGCCGCCTCGCGGGCTCGGCGATTGCCATGGGTCTTGGCATCGATCCGACCGGCAAGGATCTGATCGCGCTCACGCCGCCCGAGTTCCGGGCCGCGCGGCTGGCGCGTTACAACAAGGTTCTCGGCGGCGCGGTCAGCCGCTGCGTGAAACCGCACCGCACCCGCTTCAACACCACGGTGATGGTGGAGGACATCCAGGTCCCGCTGGGCGGCGCCTCCGCGGATGGCACGCGGCAGATTCTCTATCACGCGGACTGGCGGCCCCAGACGCTGGACCGTTCGATCGCCGAGATCACGGATGGCCTGAACACCGCGATCGACCAGTCATTTCCCATCGTCCGCGCCGCCGCGGCCTGAAAATCCCGCGCCGAAGCATGCTATTCTCGCCCCGATTTCGGGGGGAATTCTCCATGCGCCTTCTGCTTGTCGCGGTCTTGTGCGCCGCTGCGTTGCCCGCCCATGCCGACGATTCATCGGCCGCGCTGGGCATGGGCGGCCTCGAGTTCACAAAAGCCGCCGCCATCCGCATGGCGAAGGAAGACCTGTTCATCAGTCCGAAGGCGGTGCGCATCCGCTACGAATTCGCCAATGACGGCAGCAAGGATGTCGACACCATCGTCGCTTTTCCGCTGCCCGACATCGACACCTGGGAGTTCTACGAAGAGCCCATCGGCACCGTCGGCGACGACCCGGTGAACTTCGTCGGCTTCACCGCCACCCTCGACGGCAAGCGCGTGCCGGTGCAGGTGGAGCAGCGCGCCTTCCTGAACAACAAGGACGTCACGGCCACGATCAAATCTGTCGGCCTGCCGGTGAATATCCTGCTCGCGGGCAACATCGAAAAGCTCGACAAGCTCGATCCCGCGAAGAAGCGGCTTCTGGAAAAAGCGGGCCTGGTCGAGAACGAAGGCTCTGGCCAGGAGCATCCGCGCTGGACCGTGCGCACGAAGTTCTACTGGATGCAGCATTTCCCGGCCGGGAAAACCGTGACGATCGCGCACAGCTATACGCCGGTCACCGGCCAGACCTTCTTCACCGAATATGATCTCAAGCCCAAGCAGGATCCGGACGGCGGCCGCCGCTGGCAGAAGGATTACTGCATGGACGGGCCCACGCTCTCTACCATCGCTGCGCGCATCCGGCAGGGCAGCAAGCCCGACCAGAGCGGGATGCTGAACATCTATTCGACCGATTTCATCCTGAAGACGGCGAACAACTGGAAAGGCGGCATCGGCGAGCTGCACCTGACGATCGACAAGCTCAAGCCGTCCAACATCCTGTCGTTGTGCTGGGACGGCGAACTGAAGAAAACCGGCGCCACGACGTTCGAATCCGTGTTGCGCAACGTGCAGCCGGCCCGCGACATCAGGTTTGTCGTGCTGGAGAACCCTTCGCCCTGACCTGTGGGCTCAGTGGCCGAAGAGAAAACGCAGCAGGCGCGTGAACCAACGGGCTTCGTGCGGCGCCTCGGACAGCACGTCGTCTTCGTGATGCGTCGATACCAGATGTCCCAACATCGAAAATACTCCGATGCAATGTCCCCGCAGGGGTGATGCTGCGCCCGACGGATTGCGGCGCGATGACAACGATCCGTAGACGGATCAACTTTCCGGCGCCGCGGTTAACGGCCCGTTAACCGCGTCTTGCCCGTCCGTATGCGGAAGATCAGGGGTGTCCGGGGTTGGAAAGGCCCCCAGTGGGCGCGCCCACCGGCGCCGTCGATCGCTGCTGGCAGCTCTGGTAGCCCATCGCATAGCCGCGCTTGTAGATCCGGTCCTCGCCGGCCAGCGAGTCCTTGTCGTCGCGCGGATTGGCGGTTTGCGCCGTGGCGGCGGCACAGCCGTCCGAATAACCGGCCCGGAAGCTCGGCGTGCGCCGCAAGGCCCTGTCCGCCGAGCCGCCGAAGACGGCGCAGCCTGCGAGTGTGACGGCCATCAGGCAGGCCAGGAAGATCGCTTTGGGCATCGGGCTCACGTCTTGTGTTTGGAGAGGCGCTTCACCATCGGCCCGAAGCTCAGACCCTGCATGGCGATGGAGAATGCTATCACCGCACAGGCGACGGTGAGCAATACCGTTCGTTCATTTCCGCGCGGCAGGCCAGCGACAAGCCGCCGTGCAATCCGCTCAAGCCTGAATGCTATCGCGCCGCTCTCGCGGTCGCGCCCCTCTCGCGGTCGCGCCCCTCTCGCAGTCGCTTGGTGCACCAGCGTGCCGTCATGCCCGCCGCAAGCGCATCCACGAGCACGAAAACCGCGTGCGCGGGCCCAGATGGCAGGAGATCCGCGACAACACTTTATTTCCAAAACTAGGATTATTTATGTTGACATGCAGGGTAAGAAGGCTTAATTTGATAGGGATGCGGTCAAATGGGTGCCGCGACGAGCACAGAAGAGAACAAATAATGAACAAAGAAGCAAGTGCGCCGGGAAGAGAATGGACAGGAAAAACGGCCGCGCGCGTGGGTGGCTTTGAAGCAGAGCGGGAAGGGCGGCGCGTGCTGCGTCGGCTGGCGGAGCGGCGCCTGTTTCTCGCGCCGCAGGCAGGCGCACAATTTGTCCTCGCCGGATCCCGGCGCGCGGGACGCAGCATGCGCGTCTCCGCCGTCATGGTGGCGGAATTCCGCGCGCGCGGCTGGATCGCGCCGCGCGGCACGACACCGGAAACCTTCGCGATCAGCGACGCGGGCGCCGACTGGCTTGCGAAGAGCGGCGCGCCCGATCCGTTCGGCGCCGTGCGGCAGGAGCTGGAAACCTGGCGCGTGCTGATGCCGGACGGCATGCGCGATGTGACCATCAACGAAGTTGAGTCGCCGGTCGCGCGGCTTCGCTTTCGCGGGCAGATCACGCCGGTCCAGTTCGAGGCCGCCGAAAGGCTGCGCCAGGACTTCACCCTCGCCGGATTGATGCCGCGGCTGTGCGCCGATCTCACCGCGCCCATCTCCAGTTCCGCGCGTGGCGCCAAATCGGCGCCGATGACCGAGAAGCTCATCGCCGCGCGCCAGCGTTTCCGCCTTGCGATGGCAAGCGTCGGGCCCGGCCTCTCGGACCTGCTCTTCGATGTGTGCTGTCACCTCAAAGGGCTGGAGACGGTGGAAGCGAGCAATGCCTGGCCGGTGCGTTCGGCCAAGGTGGTGCTGCAGATCGCGCTCGATCGCCTCGCGGCGCATTACGGCATTGCGACGCGAACAACGAAGCATCGCGTCCGCGTGTGGCGGGCGGATGTCAGCGCTTCAGCTTGAGGAGATATTTGTGCACGCCGTCGAGGACGAGTTCGGATTTCTGGTTGTGGACCGTGGCGCGCATGGCGACGATGCCAGTGGTGCGCTGCGAGACCAGCTCGGTGATCTCCAGCGCGGGATAGAGCGTGTCGCCCGGATAGACCGCTTTCAGGAATTTCGCGCTCACTTCGATGAAGCCGATGAGGCTTTCTCCGATGACATGCGGAAACAGCCCCGCGCCGGCGGCTGTGAAGCTCAGCACCTGGAGCCCATGCGCCAGCGGCGCGGGATGGCCAAGCCGTTTGCAGTACTCGACGTCGTAATGAATCGGATGGTTGTCGAGGCTCACGGCCTGGAACGCCGCGAAATTCGCGTCGCCCACAGTGCGCGACGGGCTCCTGAAGACTTCACCGACGCGCAACTCCTCGAAGCCGCGCAGCGGCATCACGCGATGATCGCCGGTATTGAATTCTGCCATGGGCCGCCTCCGCCGCGATTGGGCGGAAGCGGGGCGTGGCTGTCAATCGGTCACTGTTTCAGCCGTGACGGCGGGCTTCGCGCTCGCGCCTGGCTTCGTCGAACTGCGCCTTCACGCCGGCAAGGCCATTGGCGGCGAAATCGGGCACGGTCACCTTTGCGGCCATTCCGCTCGCCGCCATGCAGGCCAGCTCATTTCCCTGGCAGGCGGACTGGCCCGGCTCGATCAGCGCGGTGAGCCTGGAGAGGAGGTTGCCGGAAGATGCGCCGGGACGGCCCAGACCGAGGTCCGGCTCGCGCGGCATCAACACCGCGACGACCGCAATCCAGAACATCGCTCTGAAAATCATGGCAACCCTCTTGTGTCCCCAACGCGGGAGATCATGTTTGGTGCCGTGCTTCCGGGTGCTGAAATCAATCGCTAAAGTTTAATCGAACCGGATGCAGTCCTCAATGAAGGACAAGCAGGAGTTCCCTGGCGCGCGCGAATTCTACTCAAAACAAAATCGAGTTTTTCGCGCTTTCAATTCAAGTTTGAGGAATCTGTCCCAAAAAAATACACACGCGCGTCAGGCCGCGGGCAGATCCAGCATCGCGGTGAAGCCTTCACCCAGCACGCTGGCGACGGTGAGCCTGCCGCCGTGAAGCTCGGCAAGGCCCTGCGCGAGCGGAAGCCCAAGCCCGGCGCCCTGCGTGTGATCCGCCATGCTGCGGCCCGCCTGTTCGAACGGCCGCTGGATGCGCACCAGATCCTCCGCGCCGACGCCGGGTCCGTTGTCGGCAACGACAAAGCGGACGGCATCCTTCCCGCGCTCGGCGCCGATGCGAACTCGGCCGCCGACCTGCGTGAAATTGACGGCGTTCTCGATGAGCTGGCCAAGCATGTTGGCCATCGCGTTCTCATCCGCATCGACAAGAAGATCGGTTTCGCAATCTGCGATCTCCAGCGTGATGTCCTTTTCCACCGCGCGCGCGCTGTGCGTGTCGGCCGCGGCCCACATCGCGCCGCCCGCGGGCAACGGACGGCGGCGCAGCGGAAAACGGTTCGCCGCGATCTTGGTGAGATCCAGGATCTGGTTGATCAGCTTCAGCAGGTTGCCGCCGGCGGCGTGGATGAGACCGGCATATTCGGAGATCTGTTCTGGCTGAAAGCGGTCCGCCGAAATCCGCAGCAGGTCCGAGAAGCCAAGGATGGCATTGAGCGGTGTCTTGAGCTCATGGCTCATCGTGCGCAGCAGCGCGGTCTTGGCGGTGTCGGCTTCGGCTTCCGCCGCGCCCAGGCGCTTTGTGAGGTCGGAGAGATATTTTGCCTGGCGGCGGGTTTCGAACTCGGAGGTCTGAAGCGCCTTGTTCGTCCGCTCCAGCGCTGCGTTCTGCTCGGACAGCGCGCGTTCGGCGCGATGGCGCTCGGTGACATCGGTGAAAACCGTCGCGCGGCCGCCGTCGCGGGTGGCGCGGTCCCGTACCAGAAATGCCGCGCCATCATGTGTTTGCAAGGTCAAGGCGCCGGCCGGCGAGCCATGCGCATCCACGCGGCGCTCGATCCAGTTCTCGACGTCGCCGTCGATCCTGAAGCGGTCCCGGCGAACTGCGGTGACAACCACGTCGCGGAAATGTTCGCCCATCATTTCGTCGGGCGAGCGATAGCCGTGCAGCTCGGCGAACTGCGCGCTGCAGAGGATGAGGCGGTCGCCGCTGTCCCAGAAGGCAAAGGCATCGGCCGAAAGATCGACCGCGGTTTCCAGCCGCCGCAGCAAATGGCGCGCATGCGTCGCGTCGCTCCACAGCACGATCCAGCCGCCGTCGCCGGTCTGGCGGGCCTTCACCTCGACGATGCGGCCATCCGCCAGCTCGACATCGCGGGGCGCATATTCGCCGGTGTGCAGTTGCGCGCGGCGATAGGCGATGTAGCACTCCGCATCCTGCGCGCCTTCGATGGAGGTCTCGCCGCAGGCAAGCTCCATCCGGATCAGCTCCTCATAGCTGCGTCCGATCAGCGATTCGCGATTCGGCAGGCCGCGGAAGATGTAGTTGAAGTGCCGGCTGCAGTAGACGAGCCGCTCGGCCGCATCGAAGAGCGTGACCGCCACGCGCAGGCAATCCAGCGCCGGCAGCACCTCCTGCGACAAATCGGTATGCATCCGGAGCGCGCTTTGCGCGCGTGCCGCCAAAACCACGCCCAGTCCCCACCTTTGTTGCGGGAAGTCTGGCAAACCGGGCTTGCTGATTCCTTGCGCCGATAGGCGACCGGCCGGAATCACGCCATCATTGTTAAGAAGCGGTGAATCGCGCCACCTCCAAAGCTTGCCGATTAACGAACGAAGTTCCCTGGCGTTCAAGGTTCATTAAGCTTGCGGAGCCAGATTCATCGCGGGATTCGCCACGCCGGAGCGCGCGCAATTCAATGGCATTTTATGAAACGATCATTGCGATGGATGGGGCGGAGCTCGCCGCCCAGCGTCGCCGATTCATGATCGTTCAGGCCGCGAAGGCGGGCGTGGGCGTTGGCCTCGCCGCCATGTTCGTTGCGATCGTGGGCGTGCCGGATATCGCCGAAGGGATTGCCATCGGCGGGCTCGTCTTTCCGGCCGTCCTCGCGCTGCTGGGTTATACGCCGATGAAACTGGACTCGCTGGAGTCGCTGGCGCTTGCCAGCTTCGCCGGCCTGGTCGGCTACCTCGTGGCGATCACCGGCGGCATGACGTCTCCTCTGGTGGTGTGGTTCGCGCTCGTGCCGGCGGAAGCAGCGCTGGCGGGCGGCCGGCAGACGGTATGGCGCGCCGGCGCCGCCGCCGCGATCGCGCTTCTCATGGTCACGCTGCTGCAGGCGCTGGGCGAGCTTCCGGCCTCGCGGCTTTTTGCGCCCGGCTGGGCGTTCTACGCGGTATCGGTGCTGGCGGCCGTGATGCAATCCGCGCTCGTCGCCATCGCGACGCAGGACCGCCAGCGCGCCGCCGACAAGGCCGCCGCGGAAGGCGCCGCGATGTACCGCTTCCTGGCGGACAACGCGATGGACCTGATCACGCGCCATTCCGCCGACGGGCGCATCCGCTTCGCCAGTCCCGCGGCGCAGGCCATTCTGGGCCGCGCGCCGGAAACATTGCTCGGGCTCGCACCCGCCGCTCTCGTGCATGGCGACGATCTGAAAATCCTGCAGGCCGCGTTCGTGGAAGCGAGCTATTTCGGCCGCGCCGCCGCCGCGGAGGTGCGCCTCAGGCGCTCCAGCGGGGATTACGTGTGGACTGAAATGCGCTGCCGGCCCGCCACGCCGGTCAACGGCACGGCGGCGGAAATCGTGGCGGTCACCCGCGACATCTCCGAGCGCAAGAGCCATGAGCGGGCGCTCATCGACGCGCGCGATGTGGCCGAGGAAGCGAGCCAGGCCAAATCGCGGTTCCTTGCGAACATGAGCCACGAACTGCGCACGCCGCTCAACGCCGTCATCGGTTTCTCCGAGGTGATGACGCACGAGATGTTCGGGCCGGTGGGCTCGCCCCGCTATCTGGAATATGCGCGCCTCATCAACGAGAGCGGCAGCCACCTGCTGGAGCTCATCAACGGCATTCTCGACATGTCGAAGATTGAGGCCGGCAAGTTCGATCTTTCCGAGGAAACATTCGACCTCGCAGAGGTCGCCGACCAGGCGGCGCACTTCGTCAAGCTGCAGGCGGACCGCAAGGGCGTGGTGCTGCGCGTCGGCGTGGCGGCGGAAGCCCATGCGATCTTCGCCGACAAGCGCGCCGTGAAGCAGATCATCATGAACCTGCTCTCCAATGGCGTGAAGTTCACCCAGCGCGGCGGCGAAGTGCGGGTGCTGGCCATGCGCCGCGCCAATGGCATCGAGATCGCCGTGAGCGACACCGGCATGGGCATCTCGCCCGAAGACGTCAAACGCCTCGGCCAGCCCTTCGAGCAGGTGGAAGGCGCGCATACCCGCACGCAGGAAGGCACCGGGCTCGGCCTTGCGCTGGTGAAGGCCATCGCCGCGATGCATGGCGGCGAGGCGAAGATCGAATCCAGGCTCGGCGTCGGCACGACGGTGCGGGTGTTCCTGCCTTTCGCGGCGCTCAGCGCCACCGGCGAGCGCATCGCCACGGCGCCGGCGCCGCTTGACGTGGAACCCGGCGCTCGCAACGCTGCGGCGTGACCGCACCTCGTCTCAAGGCCGGATTGTTCGTCAGAGCGCTCATCCGCCGCGCGGAAGTGGCGGGGGCTTCCGCTTATGTCGTGCGCAAGGGCGTGGAAGAGTCCGGCGCGATCATCCTCAAGATCTCCAGACTCGACGGCTCGTCATTGGTGTTGTCTCAGGCGCGGCGCGGCACCGAAGGCGAACTGGTCTGGGTGAAGCCCCTGGGCGATGCCGTGGACGACGCGAAGGTCTCCGCCTGGTTCGAGAAGCAGATCAAATTCGACCCCGACCTCTGGATCGTGGAAATCGAGGACCGCGAAGGCCGCAGCTTCGTGGACGAGCCGATCGTCTAGTCGGCGCTATTCGCCGACCTTTGCGTTGAACGTGCCCGTGATTTCGGTGCCGGTGGATTCGCTGCAGAAATGGATCTTGCCGGGAATCACATCGCCCTTGCGCGCGCCATACTCCAGCCGGAGCGAAGCCGTGTCCTGCGTGAAGCTGGTGTCGACGTTCGCCGCTTCGAGCTCGAGATCCCAGCCCTGAATCTCGGGGACGCCGGTGGTTGCCGCCGGCTGCGCGGCGATGTCGTCCTTCGGGATCATCCGGAAAACATGTCCCTGCAGCGCTGCGCCCTGGCGCAGCACGGCATCAACCGACAGTTCGTTGAATATGCCGTTTGTCTGAATGTAGAGCGCGTAGCGATCCATCTTCACGGCGTCGACGCGCATGCCGTTGCGGGTGATCTGGACATTGAACGCGTTGGGGTTAAACGGCTTGCCGGCGACCACGCCTTTCACCGGGGTGTCAGGGATCGCTCCGATGCTGCAATCCTTCGGCGCGGCGAACGCGGATGTGACAGCGACAAGCGAAAGCAGCAATGTGCAGGCGAAAAGCCCCTTCATATCATCCCCGGAAATCAGGCTCCGGGCGGAAGCCTAGCAGGCTTTGCGGCCGGCCGCCGCCTCGTCGCGGTCGGTGAACCGATAGCCCGGGGAGGGCTCGCGATAGTCGGGCAGCGGCAGGCTGACGAACCAATCCTCCTGCTGGCGCCGCATTCCGCGCGCCTCGGCCAGGGCGATGATGGTTCCGGCCGGAATTGTTGCTGTGTCGGTCATGGCGGTCTCCCTGGAACTTCACATCAGTTGCGCAAGCCTGGCAGCGATGAGGAGGATCAGCGTGCCCGAGCATGCGAGCGCGGCGAGCGCGGCAGGAGAAATCACGCGGGAGATCGCGCTGGGCTTGTGGAAAGAGAGCTGGCGCATGAAAGCCTCCAATCATTATCCGCCGCGATCATCCGCCCGCCGCGCTCCGACAACAATTCGCGCGAGCGCGTAAGGACTTTTCCTTATGTCGCTTCCGGTTCTGCTTGGCCGATGCGCATTTGGGATGACAAGGAACCGGGCATCGTGTAGGCACCGCCGCATGTCCCAGACCCCTGCCACGGAAGCCGCCCGGCGCCGGACTTTCGCGATCATTTCGCACCCTGATGCGGGCAAGACGACGCTGACGGAGCATCTGCTCCTGCTCGGCGGCGCGATCCGCGCGGCGGGAGCTGTGAAGGCGCGCGGCGAAGCGCGTCGCGCCAAATCGGACTGGATGAAGATCGAGCAGGAGCGCGGCATCTCGGTCACCAGCGCGGTAATGACGTTCGAATATGGCGGCGCGGTGTTCAACCTGCTCGACACGCCGGGCCACGAAGACTTCTCCGAAGACACCTATCGCACGCTCACCGCCGCGGACAGCGCAGTGATGGTGATCGATGCGGCCAAGGGCATCGAGGCACAGACGCGAAAGCTGTTCGAAGTATGCCGGCTGCGCGACATCCCGATCATGACCTTCATCAACAAGATGGACCGCGAGGCGCGCGATCCGCTGGAGCTGCTGGACGAGATCGCCGACCAGCTCCAGCTGGAATGCGCACCGGTGAACTGGCCGGCCGGCATGGGGCTGAACTTCAAGGGCACCTATGATTTCTATGCCGACGACTTCTCCGTCTTCGGCAAGGACGAGCGTGTCGGCGCCAACGCCATGCTGGCGCTGATCCCGGATGACATCCGCCCCAAATTCGAGGAAGAGGTGGAGCTGGCGCGCGCGGGCCTGCCGCGCTTCGACGCCGGCACCTATCACGAAGGCCATCTCACGCCGGTCTATTTCGGGTCGGCGCTGAAGAATTTCGGCGTGAAGGACCTCATCAAGGGCCTTGCCGAGAATGCGCCGCCGCCGCGTCCGCAGACGGCCAAGGGCAGGGAAATCAAGCCGGGCGACAGCGAGGTCACCGGTTTCGTGTTCAAGGTCCAGGCGAACATGGACCCGAACCACCGCGACCGCGTCGCCTTCCTGCGTTTGGCGTCCGGCAAGTTCCGGCGCAGCATGAAGCTGAAACAGTCCGGTACCGGCAAGGCGATCGGCATCCACAACCCGATCCTGTTCTTCGCGCAGGAACGCGAGACGGTGGACGAGGCCTGGCCCGGCGACATCATCGGCATTCCCAACCACGGCGTGCTGCGCGTGGGCGATACGCTTTCGGAAAGCGGCGAGGTCGTGTTCACGGGCATTCCGAACTTCGCGCCGGAAATCCTGCGCCGCGTGCGGCTCGGCGACCCGATGAAGCAGAAGCATCTGACGCGCGCGCTGGAGAGCCTCGCAGAAGAGGGCGTGACGCAGGTGTTCAAGCCGATGCTCGGCGCGCAATGGATCATTGGTGTCGTCGGCCAGCTGCAGCTCGAAGTGCTGAAGTCGCGTCTCGCCGCCGAATACGATCTGGACGTTGACCTGGAAGCCTCGCCTTACGACACCGCGCGCTGGGTGACAGGCGACGAAGCCGAATTGGAAAAACTCATCGCCACCTATCGCAACCAGATGGCCACCGATCGCGACGGCGCGCCGGTCTTCCTTGCGAAGTCTGCGTGGGAACTGGGCTATGTGTCGGACAAGCTGACCAAGCTCAAATTCGCCAAGACCCGCGAACGCAGCGACGTGCACGGGGAATGATTTTCCTCCCCTGCGAAACGGGGGAGGAAAATTCATTGGTGCGTCACCGGCGGGGGCAGGATCATGCCTTCGTAGAGATAGAGCGATGGCCGCCCCGGAGAGCCGGGCTTGATGCGCGTCAGGCTGTGCGGCGACAGCGAAACCTTCTTCGGCGGCGCGAACCGCGTGTTCGGGATCGCGCATATGGCCTCGGCGACCGGCCGTCCATTCTCCTCGATCAGCCGCGCGGTGGCATAGGTGACGCCATTATCGAGCGTCGGCAGCGGAATAACGACCAAGTCTTCCTCGGGCATGTTCGTTCTCTTTTTTCATCAAGGCTGGACTTTATCTGTTCAGGGGCGGGACAGGCCAGCACTGCCTAGGGCCAAGCATTGCAAAGGGATGGCGAAGATCAGGATGAATGTTCATCCCGGATGCGTATAGTAAAGCCGCAGTTGCCAGGTCTTCCGTTGCGGCCCGAATTGTCGATATGCGCGATCCAAAGGGGGGCAGCTGCCGCGCATCGGACAATTCCCGCCAACAGATGGTTTGGAGTCTTCTGTGCGCAAGTCTCTTATGTTTGCTCTCGTTTTTGTCGCCGCTTTCGAGCCCGCCATTGCCGATCAATGGGCGGGCGAGAGTTCCAGTCTTCCTGCGATCCCGCCTAAGTACGCCTATACTCTTCCCGGTTACCTCGCCTCGGTACAGGACGCGACTCCTGCGCTTCGCGGATACTACCAGCAGTACGGATTTGCCTGTTACGCCAACGGTTCCCCAATCAGCTCTCCGCCTTGTACTGGTGGAACAACGTTGGGTTATGCCCCGTGAATTTCACGGCGACATCTGTCTTGCCGGGGGGGATCAGCGGGCCGGGATCTCGCGTGGGCATTGAAGTCTCAGGCTATTTTCCCGATCCCTCGGCACCGGCCGGGTTCTCCAGCTTCTCCGGTAGGCTTCCGCTTTCGGATTTCGCGTCCACCGCATCGCTGAATGCGCTCCAGAACCAGATCGGCGCAAACATGGCGATGTTGAATTCGCAGCTGAAGCACTACGCGGCGCAGGGCGTGGCGCAGGCGCTGGCGATGGCGGGTGTCGGCGACATCGACGCCGACCAGAAGGTCTCGATCTCGATGAACTTCGGCACCTATGAAGGCCAGAGCGCGGCGGCGATGGGCATCGCGGTGCGCCTCGATCATCACGTGTCGTTCAACGCAGGCATGTCCGGCATGGGCAGCGGCACCTATGGCGCGCGCGCCGGATTTCGGATCGGGTGGTGATGTTTACGCCGCGTTGCGGGCGCGCCAGAAGTCCAAAAGGCGCTCCGCACCGGTGAGCGGTACGGAATCGAAACTGGAAAGGCGCTCGCGGGTATCCACGGCGCCGTTTCCGGCTTCGGTGATGAGCGCGAGCGCCGAGAACGTCGCGCGCGTCAGGTGCGCGCCCTTGCAGGCGATGGCGAGCGCGCGGCCGGAACGGTCGTGCAGAATGCGCTCTGCCGTGGCGGGCTCGATGCCCAGCATCCCTGCGAAGGCGGCGGCGAATTCGCCGTTGGCCGTGGTCCGCGCGGCGCTCACGATCTGCTTTTCGTCGGTTGCCGGGATGTGCGGCTGGCGGCCGTCCTCCAGCAATGCATTGCGCAGCACGATCGCATCGCGGGTTTCGGCGGGCGCGTCGAAATAGAATTCGTTGAGGAGGGGCAACGGCGTCTCGTCGCGCGTGCCCAGCTTTTCGGCCAGCGCCCGGCGCGTGTCGGCGTCGATGAGGCGCACGGTTTTTTCCAGCAGCGCTTCGAACGGCTCGCGCATCGCCGGCGGATAGTGCACCGGCCAGTCGAGCAGCAGGTCGCACAGCTCCACCGCCAGCGTGCGCCGGTCTTCCGGCGCGTTGGCCGTGGCCAGGTCGATGAGTTGGGTCAGGCGCTGTTTGACGTCGGTCATCGGCCCGGATTCAACGCCCAAGCCGTTAAGGTTTCGTTTGGGAACCGAAGACGGAACTGTGTCAGTTCCCCGCGATCACCCAGTTGTCCGGGTAAAATCCGTTGAAATTCGTGCGCACCGCCACCGAATAGGCGCCGATGGATTCGAACACGATGAAGTCGCCGGGGCCGATGTTTTCGGGCAGCGCCAGCGGCCGCGGCAGCACGTCCAGGCTGTCGCAGGTGGGGCCGTAGA
>DATIVW010000212.1:0-2580 GCA_035465595.1 Rhizomicrobium sp.
GCGCAAGCACATCATGCACGCGATCGACAATTCGCTGCGCCGCCTCGGGCATGACTATGTCGATCTCTATCAGATCCATCGCTTCGACCCGAACACGCCGATCGAGGAAACCATCGAAGCGCTGCACGACGTGGTGAAGGCGGGCAAGGCGCGTTATGTTGGCGCTTCTTCGATGTATGCTTGGCAGTTCGCGAAATACCTGTCGCTCGCGGATGCGATGGGCAAGACGCGCTTCGTCTCCATGCAGAACCATTACAACCTGGTCTATCGCGAGGAAGAGCGCGAAATGCTGCCCCTATGTCGTGACCAGGGCATCGGCGTCATTCCGTGGAGCCCATTGGCGCGCGGGTTCTTGACCGGCAATCGCAGGCGGCAGGACAAGGGCGAGACGGCGCGCGCGCAGTCGGACGATTTCGCGCACCAGATGTATTATCAGGAAAGCGATTTCGACATTGTCGACCGTGTATCGGAAGTGGCGAACAAGCGCGGCGTTTCCAATGCGCAGGTCGCGCTTGCCTGGCTGATGCACCAGAAGGGCGTCACCGCGCCGATCGTCGGCGCCTCAAAGCCGCATCATCTTGCCGACGCGATCGCCGCGACCTCGCTCAAGCTCGACGCTGCCGAGCTGAAATCGCTGTCGGAGCACTACAAGCCGCATCCGGTGCTGGGGCACCGCTGACCATCAACGATGCGGCGTGCGGCCCTGCTGCTGCGGCGGGATCGGCTCATCCGGAATCTGGCTGGGTCCGGGCGTCGTCGGCACGGGCGCGGCCGGAACGCTTTCCGGTCCCGGCTCGGCAGACGGCGTGACCGGCGCGGTGGCGGCCGGGATGGTCTGCGTCGCCAGTTCGTCGGCTTCCGACCAGCCGCCGCCCAATGCGCGATAGAGGCCGACGTCGGCCTGGATGCGGGCAAGCTTGATCTGCACAAGCTGGTCCTGGGCATTGAACAGCGTCTGCTGCGCGGTGAGCACGGTGAGAAGGTCCGTCACGCCTTCGCGATACTGGATTTCCGAGATGCGGAACGCTTCGGATGCGGCGGTCACCTCATCGGTCAGGAATTTCTCCTGCTGCGTGAGGCTTGCCACTTGCCCCAGGGATGCCTCGACGTCCTGGAATGCGGTCAGCACCGTCTTGCGATAGCTGGCAACGAGCTGCAGCTGCTGTGCCTTGCTCACGCGATATTGGCCCTGAAGATTGCCGCCATCGAAGATCGTCTGCAGCAGCGAAGCGCCGATGCTCCAGCCGAAGTTGGAACTCCTGATGAGGCTTCCGATCGCGGCGCTGGCAAAACCGCCCGAACCGCTCAGTCCGATCTCCGGAAAGAATGCGGCGCGCGCCGCGTCCACATTGGCGTGCGCGGCCGCAAGGTTGGCTTCCGCTTCGGCGACGTCCGGGCGGCGACGCAATAATTCGGAGGGCAGGCCCGGGCGAACCGCGGGCGCCACGATCTTGTCGAGGTTCTGCCCTTGTACGTCGAAGCCTTCCGGCAATTTGCCGAGCAGGATGGCCAGGGCGTAGCGCGCTTCGCGTTCGGCTTCCTGGAGCGGCGGAATCTGCGCCCTTTGTCCTGCAACCTGCGCCAGCTGCTGGGCGAGATCGAGACGGGAGGAGACGCCGTTGGTGACCTTCGCCTGGGTGATCGACAGAACGCGATTCGCGGCGTCGATATTAGCCTGTGCGATGGCGACCCGCTCGCGCAGCGCCAGCACGTTGAAATAGGTCGAGCCGGTGCCGGAAATCACGGTCAGCGCGACGGCCTGCTTGGCGAAGCGCGAAGCCTTCACGCGCTCATCCGCGGCGCGGAGGTTGTCTTGTCCCTTGCCCCAGATATCGAGCGCCCAGCTCGCGTTGCCCGTAAGGCTGAAGGAATTGTCCGTGATCGAATGGCCGCTGAGCGTATGGCTCGGAGCGGTGCGGGTCCGGTCGGCGCCGCCGGAAACCCCGAGTTGCGGCCACAGGACCGATCCGGCGATTTCCGCATTCGCCTTGGCTTCCATCACCTGCGCGGCGGCCAGCGCCAGGTCCAGATTATTCCTTTGGGCCTCGTCGACGAGCGCATTCAGTTCATCGCTGCCGAACCCCTTCCACCAGTCGGCCTTGGGCCAGAGGGCCGCGTCGGCGGTTATGGGTGCCGAGAAATTGGACGGGACGTTCTGGGCAGTGAGCTGCTGGGGTATCGGCGTAGTGCATCCGGCGAGGGCCAGGCCCAGCACCATGGCGGAAGACGACAGCAGAATACTCTTCATGGAAATTCACCCGCTTGAATGCTCGGCCGGACGGCCACGTGGCCGACTTCATAGCCAGTGGATTGCTGAATACAAGGCTGCCCCGCCGCGCAGATGTATATCCGATTATGGCGCCCGCAAGGCGGACACTTTCCCCGAATGATGAATCGGGTGGGCCTCCGGCGGCGGAATCGCTAGTGCGAAAATCTAATACTGATGCCAGCGGCTTAGCCGAGGTGTAGCGCTTGCAAATCTGCCCATTTCAGGAGCCGCTGCGCGATGAAAAATCGGTCATTGGTGCCCGGCGCCGTGCTGGCGCCGTGCTGGCGGTGGGGCCAAGCCAGCACCATGTT